>CAYOGD010000138.1:0-3788 GCA_964403395.1 uncultured Alkaliphilus sp. | reverse complement strand
GTCGGCCACATCACCTGACCCCGTGGTTTTTTCGTTATATTTGTTCATTGCCGATAGGATTCCGTCGGTGACTATGGTTTCACATGCCAGGGCGGCCTTTTCGATCGCTTCAAGTATCGCGGGTATTTCTTCTTGTGAAAACCTGCTCAAAACATAGTTTGACAGATCATCAAATTGTGGCCCACCGATGCCTATCCTTACCCTTGAGAATTGATCGGTCTGTAATTGATATATAATGGATTGCATTCCCCTGTGACTTCCGGAACTCCCTTTTTCTCTCACTCTGATGAAACCCAACTCTATATCCACATCATCATAAACCACTGTAATGTTTTTAATATCTATTTTATAAAATTGCACTATATCCTGGAGGCTCTGTCCGCTCAAGTTCATGAATGTCTGGGGTTTAACCAACATCACCTTTGTTTCGCCGATATGCCCTTCTCCACACAACGCTTTATGTTTCAACCGCTTTATTTCTATATTGTTTCTTCTTGCTAACAGATCTATCGTTTCAAATCCCACATTATGCCTCGTGGCATCGTATTTTTTTCCCGGGTTTCCAAGCCCAACTATTATATGCATATTGTTCTCCTTCTATGCGTTTTATGAATTTAACAGGCATACACATAGGCCTGCCGAAAGGAATAGTTCTTCACACAATCCGACACCTCTGTAATTTAATCAAATAATTTACTCACAGAAATATTTTTATAAATCCTTCGAATCGCCTCCGCGAATATAGGCGCTACCGACATAACTTTAATTTTACTGATCATTTTGCCTTTCGATAGGGGAATAGTATCTGTAACAACCAGCTCTTTGATTACAGAGTCCCGGATTCTTTTTATAGCAGGCCCGGAAAGCACAGGATGGGTGCAACAAGCATATACTTCTCTGGCACCTAATTCCTTCAAGGCATTGGCTCCCTGCACCATTGTGCCCGCAGTATCTACTATATCATCGACCAAAATAACATTCTTATCTTTTATATCCCCGATAATATTCATTACCTCTGCCTCATTTGTATGTGGCCTTCTCTTATCGATGATAGCAATGGATGTATCCAATATGTTTGCAAAATTTCTAGCTCTTGTCACACTCCCCAAATCCGGAGAAACCACTACTATATTTTCCATATATTTTTTTATAAAATATCTTGCCAATATCGGAACACCTAAAAGATGATCTACCGGAATATTGAAAAATCCCTGAATTTGCGTAGCATGCAAGTCCATAGTTAAAATTCTGTCCGCGCCCGCCGATGTCAATATATCCGCCACTAACTTTGCGGTAATAGGATCCCTGGCTTTAGCCTTACGATCCTGACGCGCATAGCCGTAGTAAGGGATCACAGCTGTTACCCTTCCCGCGGAGGCTCGCCTGAACGCATCTATTAAGATCAACAATTCCATTAAATTATCGTTTGCCGGTGGACATGTAGGCTGAACGACAAAGACATCTTTACCCCTTACGCTTTCCTCAATATTTACAGAAATCTCTCCATCGCAGAAAGTCGATACTTTTGCTTTTCCCAAGGGTATGCCTATTGCATCCGAAATATTCTGTGCCAATGCTATGTTAGCATTGCCGGTAAATAATTTAACTTCACTCATGCTCATTTTAAACCTTCCTCCTTAGTTGTATGAAATCATCTTATTTTTTTAATAATCCTTTTTTACCCACCCAACCTTCTTTGTTTTCCTGACGCGCTCTTGCTATTGCCAGGGAACCCTCCGGTACCTCCGAGGTAATGGTAGAGCCACAGGCTATATATCCATCTTTTCTGACAATCAATGGGGCAATCAAATTTACATTGCTGCCTATAAAAACATTATCTCCTATTATAGACCTGTTTTTTTCTTTACCATCATAATTAACAAAAACAACTCCGCAACCAATATTTACATTTTTGCCTACGTCCGCATCTCCAATATAAGATAAATGGGAGGCACTGGAATGACTGTCTATTTCTGAATTTTTAACTTCTACAAATGTCCCTATTTTAACATGCTCTCCTATTCTGCTATTGGGACGCAAATAAGCATAGGGACCTACCGTTGTATAATCGCCTACACTGCTATCGATAATTGTGGAACTCTGCACCTCTACTCCATTACCGATAATACTATTTTCTATCCGGCTGTTTTGCCCGATAGTACAGCCCTCTCCTATTACGGTATTACCTGTCAATATGGCCCCCGCATATATAACAGTATCTATACCTATTGTAACAGTTTTTTCTATATATGTGTGCTCCGGATTGATTATTGTCACACCATTTGTCATATGGCCTCTATTTATTCTCTTCCTCATTATAGCTTCTACCTCTGCCAGCTGTCCCCTGGAATTGATTGCCATAATTTCTTCATGATCTCCGGTTTTATATATCCCGGTTTTAAAATCCATGTCATGCATAATCGGTAATACATCTGTTAAATAATATTCTTTTTGGATGTTGTCGTTCCCAAGTTTCGGGAGCACATCTCTCAATGCATTACCGGCAAAACAATATATACCTGAATTGATTTCCGTTACGGATTTTTCTTCTACCGTGGCATCCTTCTCTTCTACTATTTTTTGTAGTTGATCTCTTGAATCCCTGATAATCCTTCCATAGCCTTCCGGGTTCTGCAGATCAGCTGTTAACACAGTAGCCCCGAAGTCCCCCTTCTGATGATAATCGATCATGGCCTTTAATGTTTTTTCCGTAATTAAAGGGCCGTCTCCACATAATACCAATACTGTGCCTTCCTTTATATTGTCGTATGCCATCATCACGGCATGCCCTGTCCCCAATTGTTCTTCCTGAAGCACAGTTTTTATTCCCGAAGAAAGGCTTTCTTTCACTTTTTCCGCCTCGTGGCCAACTACTATAATACACTCATCTATACCGGAATTACTTACCGCATCTATAACATGTTTAAGCATAGTTTGTCCACAAACCTTATGAAGTACCTTCGGCAATTTGGATTTCATCCTTGTACCTTCCCCTGCAGCCAGAACAATTGCTTTTAACGTCATATTTCCTCACCTCAATAATCTATTTTAAATACCATAGGTATTATATTTCTTTATCTATGCTACTATTAGTTTATTACATTTTACAAAAATAATGAACCCCTTGTGTAAAATAAATAAGGAGACTGTTCAGCCTCCCTGTAATTATAGTATTATTCTATTGTTTCTCCGAACTCTCCGAACTCTTCTTCAGTTTCTACCTCTTCAGCTTCTTCCTCAATTTCTTCTTCGGTTTCCGCTCCTTCAACTTCCATTTCTTCGGCTTCTGATTCCTCAGCTTCCGCCTCTTCGGCCTCCGCTCTTTCTGCTTCCGCCGCTGCTCTCTCTAATTCATTCATTTTTTCATATTGAACAAAAATAGCGCTTTGGATTTTGTTTCTGGTTTCTGAATTTATTGGATGAGCTATGTCTCTGAAATCACCCTCACCCATTTTTCGACTTGGCATCGCAATAAATAATCCATTTTGGCCTTCGATGATTTTAATGTCATGAACAACAAATTCATCATCAAAGGTTACAGAAACGATAGCCTTCATCTTGCCTTCAGTGGTTATTTTACGTATCCTTACATCTGTCACCTGCATCCACGTTTCACCCTTTCATCGTTTTGTCAACTTGTTTTTCGTATATTCTTCCCCCTTTTTGATATACGACCATAAACACAGCCCTTCCAACTTCAACAGCTTATTTCTCATATTCTCCATATTTTCCGCTTTTCCTTCTTTTCTTTTATAAATTTTCATAAATCCTCAAAGTTTTTTTACCGA
>CAYOGD010000137.1:0-3814 GCA_964403395.1 uncultured Alkaliphilus sp. | reverse complement strand
ATAAAATAACTGATATCGGTACCCTCATCACACTTGGTTTCTTTAAGGATGGTATACTGATGATCAGAAGGGGTAAAAAAACCTATCATCAGGTATTGTTGCTCAATGACTAAACAAAAATTCATATTAAATTAAACACTAAGATTGCTATTTATCAATGAAACAAATATGAGGTGTTATATAATTTATCACAGGTTAATCCGTTATATCGATCAATTTTTCATATTTAATAAAAAAATACTAAACGATTACATTTGCAGAACATGTCTATAACTCTCAGCGAATTGCCTGTCCGGCAAACAGCCGGGAGATGAAAAATCCGTTAAAAAATTGCGCATGTCCGCGACGGCGTTTTTTGCCTAGTCCCTTTAGGGGAGCGTAGCGAGTTTGCAACCTTGATTTACTCCGTAGGAATATAAACAGGAGTGCCCGTGGTGCGAATTTTCGCAGTCTCACAACTCAAATTTATTTGCTCCTTCCAGTCACATAAATTTGGTGTTCGTTGCGTTTAACCTACCATCAATTTGCTTTGCAAATTGGGTTAGGTCATAAAGGATTTTTTATTGAAATGAGCTGTAAGAGTTATACATGAGCGAAACCGTAATCGTGTGTATTTTTTATTAAATGTTTGCCTAATATTATCTGTTTACCTATTTACTGATATGGCAGATTGGATTATATAACACCCTGATTTATTTCTGTCTATACCTCAAAGTAAAATTCAATTTTATTTTCATCCAACTTTCTCACATTTTCATCCGTCAATTCTTCCGCCACTTTTGTGCCTATTACAAAAATATCATAACCTATTTCTTCTTCCGCAAACACCTCTAAGACATATTTATCGGAAGGCACATCCTTCAGCATGATCCATATATAATCTTCGCCAAATTCCTCCATGATAAATTCATAATCCGTAACAAACTTCGTATGTATGAACCTGCCTATTGTATCTTTTTCACTCTTCAGTACCATGCCTACATGCTTTTTAAATACTATGCCTAACGGATATCCTTCGACTTCTACAGCATCTTTTTTTACTAAGGTTTTATCAAGATTATAAATATCTGCAATATATTGTACAGAGCCCAATAAAATTCCACTGTGCCCTTCTTCCATTATAAATGTTTTTCCATGATCAATAATGGCACTTTTGACTATAACCGTTCCGTCCCCTTCATTCGTTTTCAATGAGGATATTATATCTTCATTTTTATTATTGAATAACTCTTCTTTATCAATTATTAATGTTTTATCGGTTTTTCTGTTTGTACCTACAAAACAATATAAATCTTTAATCCTGTCATATAGAACATCTATATTTTTATTTAAATTGTTTACAAAACTGTTTTTATATTTTATATGTTTATTTGGAATATAGACATAATTGTTTTTTCTATCCTCATAACACAGCACATAACCATAATCATATGTAGGCAATAAATCCCCAAGACCCTGAAAATTTTTGTGTAATCTTTCAATATTATCTTTACCCAAAGGTATGTTTAATATTTTTGTGAGCAGCCAGATATATCCCCTTTGTATAATTTCAAATAACTGATTTCCTTTGTCTATCTTACCGCCCATTACCTCCCCCATACTCCATGTGTAATATGCTTTTACGCTTCCTTTATTGGGTGTGCCTAAAATCATTAAATTTCTAATATTATAACCATATACCTTATCCTGAATATATGTACGCCCTACTAATCCACCCATGCTGTGGCACAATAGATCAATTTTTTGGTTAGGATATTTTTTCTCTATCCTCGATAATAAAGGCAGAAGAAATTTCTCTACTATCTCCTTACAGCTTTTCCGCCAGTCATAATAACATACAAATAAATCTTTACTTGATGTATATCCTAGATTTTCCAACTGATTTATGAATGGCTTGTAAATCCAGGCAGCTACGCCAAATCCCCACTTGCTTTTACATCCCAACATTTCTCCACCCATAGACCCCATCAAACCGGGAATAAAAATAATCGGTGTCAATTCATCGGACATCATCATATTCCACCCTTCTAATTTTTCTTTAGTTATATCTATCCGATGAATAACTGTTATATGACTTTATATCTTGAGAATCTAAAATATAAATGCCTATGTGTTAAAATGATAGGCAAAAACATTTTGCATTTTGATCATTCCTCCCTTGTACCTTCTATAATGATACCATCCCCGGGAGGATAATAATCCTTGGATACCAGTTCCCTTTTTATTTCTCTACCTTCCTGCAAATAAACTTTATATGTCTCTACCCTATAACCCTTGTTTCCGCTCTTGCTGATCTTCCTTTCCGACAAATACATGCTTCCGTCTTTTTTTACTTGCATCCTAGGTTCAATCACTTCTAATATTTCAGATTTCAAGTTTATATGTATATTATCAGTTTTTTTGCTGTATAGTTTTATGTGTACCTCCCCACCCCTGACAAAACCCTCTATATAAATTGGGTATTTCTTGTTGTTTTTAAACTTAAGATCTATATAACCATAAGCGACTGTTGCATCTTGACCCATTGGAACATAACTGATGGGTAGGCCATGATTCCGCCTCGATGTTATTTCCATATCAGATTTAAGTGCTGCTTGATACAGTGTTGTAGATACCTGACAAACCCCTCCTCCAATCCCGGTCGTAAATTCACCACCAACTATAATAGATGCTTCCTTATAACCTGCCTCCGCACTCCGCGGCCCGGTGCTGTCATTAAAAGAAAATTCCTCCCCCGGCATCAATACGGTATTATCGATTGCATTGACTGAAATTTTAATATTTTCCGTTCTACCCCTGTTTTGGCTGTTAAATACTGTAACAGCCCCGCCGATCAGGTCCTTGATATTATTCAGATCTTCTTCTTTGATTTTAGGGATTATATCCCCAACCTCTATATCTATCAATGCACTGTCAAAATTATCTATAGCAACTAATATATTATATCTCAAGACTCCTTTGTCTACTTCCATACCCGGGATTTCTTTTGTGATTATAAAATTTCCATTTTTCTTCTCGATTTTGGCATTTATAGGCGCTTTATTGATTGTCTTGGAAATTTCATCAATCATATTTTCAATCTTGGATAGATTATAATCCGGCACCGGCTTGATAATCCGAGGATCTCTTTTTAGTTTTAAAACAGCCCTTATTCTGCGGAAACAGTTTCCTTCTCTCCCTACCTTATACGCTTTCTCTACGCTGTCATCCACTGAATAATATAATTCCATATCATCGTAATTCAAATTCCAAATATCACCGTCATAGGATAACTTTATAACAAATTCAGCTGATTGTTTTTCTAACCATTTATTTATTTTCGATCTTGCTTCACAGGTTGTAAGCCTGCCGACATCAACATCATTGATAAAAACGTTGGGAAATATTTTAGAACTATTAAACAACCAAATATATATACCCGTACATATAATAACCATGAAAACAACAGCTATGCTGATTTTCTTTATAAGCTTTTTATTGATTGATATAGAAACATCCATAATACATAACCTGCCTTATATGTAATTCATCTTTAATTAAAATAAAATTTAATCCCCGGAAAAATTTCAGCCCGTTTATAATATACTATTTAGCTTCCTTTCGAAATATTCGACAACATTAAACATATGACATATCCATAAAATAAATAAAGAGCGGTCAAATACCGCTCTTTTTTAAATATTATTTATAATATCTTTTCCAGCTAGGACGATATATCGCCAAGTTCCATAATCGATTTATAATATTTGCAGTACTCCCTGATTATACACCCGGCACAATTTGGATTTCTGGCATAGCAACACGCCCTGCCATG
>CAYOGD010000136.1:0-3870 GCA_964403395.1 uncultured Alkaliphilus sp. | reverse complement strand
AGCCCACCGGAAACTAAGGCTATATCCTTCCATCTGTAGCCGCCCTTTCTCACCAAATGAATTATCTGTGCTGCTACATTTTCTATCTCCGTGCAAAGATTTGCGGCGGCAAAAACCTCCAGAACAACAACATCGCCCGTATATTGCTCATAAGGATAACTGTACAGTTCCTTCTCTATATGTTCAATCTCCTCAGCTTTCGGCAATACATCCCCTTGAGTTATATCTAAATTTATTATCTCTTCTTCTAACTGCAGTTTGCGGGCAATTGCCTTTATCTTCAGATAGGTATTTCGTGAAATATGAAAAAGTTCTCTATCTTTTTCCCCCGTATTTAATTCCATAGTAAAACTGATGGTGATATCTTTTACCCTTCGGGCCAGTTCCTCTATAACCCTGAATATTTGGGGAGTAAAACTCTGAAACCCGTCTATCCAAATTTCCGCATCTTTTAAGAATTCGGCTCTTTCTATATTTTCAATAAGCAAATTTATGTTATCTTCGTTATCTATATATTTATCCTTTAAATACGCATTGAATTTTTCGTAGATTAAAATAATATCTCCAAGCTTTTGCTTTAATATTGTATCTTCTTCCATTTCATTAAATTTCATGGTAAGCTCTACCGGGCTTATATCATGCTGTTTCATTTCACAGATGAGTTCATTTAATTTAGTGATAAAGCCGTCCTGTTTGACAATAGATCTGTAAATCGAAAACTCTTTTGAAAATTCATCCGCAATCTTTCTTAAGATCATATTCTTACCCAGTTCATTTATAGGCACCTTGGCGAGTCCCCCCACCTCATTAAACACGCGATGAGCGAGCCTTGTAAAGCTCAATACCTCCGCCCTCATGATACCCTTCAAATCCTGTTTTCCTATCAGATCCCGTTCCGCCTGCAATGTAAACTGTTCCGGGACTAAGAGTATGAGCTTATTCTCCCCCTTTTCCTTCAGCTTTTCTTTTATTTCCCTAAGAGCCAGGTAACTCTTCCCCCTACCCGCCCTGCCGAATATGTATCTGATGGCCATCGATCACACCCCGTTTCAGTATTGAAGCCTTGAGCATTATATTCCAAATATCCGTCTTTTGACACTTTAGCATAATATGATTATATCATATGTAAGAAAAGCATTTTTAATAAAAAACAATCCCTAAAAGCCGTTGTTTGGCTCATAGGGATCGCATAATCTTCTCACCCGCGCTCTCTTTTTAACCTTCCCATAACCGAATTTGCTCTGCCTACGATAAAAAAAGCGTTTTTTAGATACTTGAGCCGAAATTCCGCTTTTTTGTCTATGACAATACCTTCGTTGCTATATTTATTGAATATTACGGAGGCATCATCATACCCCTGTTTGCAGAGCCTTAAAATATTTTCATTGGAAAAATCAAAGATTCCGTTTAAATATCTGATTCTTTCATCCACAAATTGTATCTCACGGATACTGTTTCCTATGGCCTCATGTTTAATTCTTGATTTTATACTCATCGGATCAAAATGGACTATATATACAGGTGTATCGGTTTTCATGGATCTGAGCAGCCCTATGGGAATATTGTCCCGAATTCCGCCATCCATATATTTTTTCCCGTTTATAGTAACCTCACCCATCAATTTCGGAACACTGATTGCCGCCCGTATAACATCCCTTATATATTTATCGCCCTCGAAATTTAATTTAAAATATTTCAATTCCAGGCCCGGATAGGATGTTGCCGTAACATATAGTTTTGTTGTAGATTGAGAAATCATTTCAGTATCCAAAATATTTTGTATGACAGTTTCATAATATCTATTTTTTATTACTTCTCTATAGAAGGCTTTAAAACCGGTAAAATCAAAAACTTTCCAGTACCCTCCCGCCAAATCTAATCTGTCACTCAGGAAAGCGGCAGCATTCAGTGCGCCGATTGATGTTGCTATGATATATTCAATTTCTAAATCATCTTTGTTATCCTCTATATACTCTAATATTCCGTATTCATATGCCCCATTGGCATATCCGCCGGACAACACCAAACCAATTTTTTTCTTCATCTCATCACCTGTTCAAAGAACCCTGTTTTTTATGATTGTTCTAATTGTTATAGTAAAGACTTTCTGTAGGATATTCGGAATCACTGGTTATATCAATCCCCAGTTTATTAAAAATCTGCTCGTCGTTCTGGCTCAATATGGTGGTTGAATGGGCCTGACACCCTCTCAACATGGATAATTTATCCATAGCCACCTGTGCCGTCGGATTAGTAGCGGCGCATATGCTGAGTGCAATCAATATCTCTTCACAATCTAATGCAGAACTTCTGGCGCCCAATGTTTTAGTTTTTAGATTTCTGATCGGTTCTAATATAACCGGTGAAATAAGATGAATTTCATCAGATATATTAGCTAAATATTTAACAACATTTAAGAGCACGGCCGCCGTTGCATCCATCACATCCGAGCCCTTACCGGTTAAAATTGCCCCGTCGTTGAGCTCCATTGCCACAGCCGGGCATACCTCGTTTTTATGAGATTCTTCCCTCAGCCTGGCCGAACGCTCCCTTGCGGGTAGTACTACCCGCCTATCCTCCGGCCGCAATTCAAGTTCCTCCATGATCAATTTGGATCTTTCAAAGGTTTCTTTCTCTACATAGCCCTTTTTATATTCACAGCCGGTTTTAAAATATCTTCTGATAATTTCTTGTTTAGAAGCTTCCTTGACAATATCATCGTCAATAATTCCAAATCCGACTCTGTTTACTCCCATATCCGTTGGAGATTTATATACAGATTCTTTCCCCGTTATTTTTTCTATAATCCTTTTAAGCACAGGAAAACTTTCAATATCACGATTATAATTAACCGCTACTTCATTATATGCATCAAAATGAAAGGGGTCAATCATAATTACATCTTTTAAATCAACCGTTGCAGCCTCATAAGCTATATTCAAAGGGTGCTTTAAAGGTATATTCCATACCGGAAATGTTTCAAATTTCGAATAACCCGCTATATTGCCCCTCTTATATTCATGATACAGCTGGCTAAGACAGGTTGATAATTTTCCGCTCAGAGGCCCCGGTGCCGTTACAACAACAATAGGCTTTGTCGTTGTGATATACGGGTTTAGACCATATCCCTCATCGCTTACAATTGTATCTACATCGGTAGGATACCCCTTAGTGCTTTTATGTATGTATACCTTTACACCTCTCCGTTCAAGTTTATTGATAAAAACATTGGTTGCAAATTGTCCGCTATATCTGGTTATAACGACACTATTTACATCAAGCTCGTAGGCTCTCAAATCATCAATCAACCTCAAGGTTTCTATATCATAGGTTATGCCGAAATCTCCCCTTATTTTATTTCTCTCAATATCCCCGGCGTACACACAAATGATCACTTCGGCTTTATCCCTTAATTTTTGCAATAACTTCACCTTTGCATTTTCGTCAAACCCCGGCAAAACTCTCTTTGCATGGAAATCAGACAGGAGTTTCCCCCCAAATTCCAGATACAGTTTATCATACCTGTTTACTCTCTCCAAAATATATTTTGATTGTTCCTCTAAATATTTTTCATGATCAAACCCTATTTCCATTCATATACCTCACTTTATCTGTCGTTACTCAAATTTTTATCGTTTCTTACAACCATTTTACACTATGTTATATTATGATTCCAATGTTTTTTCGGCTCTATTATGTTTATGCCTCAATCAAAATATCTATTTTATTACCAACTCAACAGGACAATGGTCGGAGCCCAGTATATCCGAATGTATGTCGGCACTCACCAATCTGTTTTTTAATCTTTCGGAAATACAAAAATAATCTATCCTCCACCCTATATTATTTTCCCTGGCATTAAACATATAT
>CAYOGD010000135.1:0-3897 GCA_964403395.1 uncultured Alkaliphilus sp. | reverse complement strand
TCTGATCGTTAGTGAAGAGCCTCGATTGGCTTAAAATACAGATCCTTCTCTATGCTCGGGATGGCAAAAAAGCAGGGAGAGTGCTTTTTTATATGGTCTGATGTCTTCTTGTTATCCTAATCTGGCAAACAAAACGTCCCCCTGCCACAAACGTCCCCCTGCCACCCCTGCCACCCCGGTTCCTGACCCGACGGTCGGCCACTGTACCTGACCCCATGGTTTTTTTAGGCGACCATAGGTTGTCCTACAATTATATGTAGGAGGGCCTATGATCGCCTTATAGGCATTTCAAATATTAAAGGGTATTTAGGAAGTGATAAGAATGGACAAGGAATTGTTGCTCGCACCGATGAAAAATTCCATGGACTACATGCAGCTTATAGATAATATTAAAAAAGAGAAAACCCCCATAGCGTTATATGGGCTCAATGAAACCCAAAAATCACATATAATATACGGAATTCATAAGGAATCGGAAGGCCAGGTTTGCATGATAACATACAATGACATGGAAGCCAAACAGATATATGAAGATCTGAAATTTTTTGCAGGAAATAAAGCTTTACTATTTCCGGCAAAAGATATAGTATTTTATCATATGGAAGCCATAAGTCACGATGCGGAAGAAGAAAGAATGAAGGCGATAGAAAAAATCATAGAAAAAAGGGACTGCATCGTTGTCACATCGATAGAGGCACTGTTACGTCAATTGCCGCCCTCTGCCTCCTATGCCGAAAATCTGATAAGTTTTGGGGTAGGGGAAACGGTAGATTTAACAGATGTGATAGAGACCTTTGTCTTTCAGGGCTATGAGAGAATGGATATAGTGGAGGAGCGGGGACAGTTCAGCATAAGGGGAGATATTATAGATATTTTTCCGGGGTCTTCGGAAACACCGTTTAGGATAGAATTATTTGGTGATGAGGTAGACTCCATTCGCCGGTTTCAGGTAAATACACAGCGTTCTATGGGCGGGGTCGATTCTGTAAAGATTTACCCTGCTGAAGAAACAATCATAAAAGACTTTGATATAGAGGAAATGTCCTCCAAATTACACAGGGACTATAGGCTGCTCAGCAAAAAATTAGATACAGATGCGGAGCAAAACTTAAAAGAAAAACTTGAAGGGGTCATAGAAAAAATAAAGGAGTTTGAAAATTTTAAAGGCATAGAGAAATTTTTGCCTTATATATATGAAGAACCGAGCACATTGTTAGATTATTTTGATAGGGACGCCATTTTTATATTGGATGACCCCAACCGATTGAGGGAGAAATCTGATGGTTATATAGACGAATTTCGTCGGAGCTTCAATATTCTTATGGAAAGAGGAGAGGTATTTCCAAAACAAGGGGAACTGGTATTTGACTATAACAGGATAATAGAAAAATTTCAAAAACATAGACTGGTTGCATTGAGCTTATTGCCTCGAGCTATCAAGGATATCCCGATAAAAGAGATAATCAATTTTGATACAAGACCCATGCAATCCTTTAACAGTAGAATGGAATTTTTAATAAAAGAGATAAAAAGATTGCAGTACAAGGGTTACAAAATAGTACTGGTTCCGGGTACGGAGGAGAGAGCAATCAGGTTGTCGGAACTCTTAAAAAGCAATGAAATAAATGCGGGCATTGTTTCAAACGCTAAAAGAAATTTAGTCACAGGAGAGGCAGTCATAATCAATGGCAATTTGCGCAGGGGCTTCGAATATATAAGAAACAAATATGTGCTCATAACAGATTTTGAAATTTACGGTGTTCACAAACAGCAGCGGAAAACAGTCAAAAGAAAAGATGGTTCTCTGATCAAGTCATTTGTAGACTTGAATATGGGAGATTATGTAGTACATGAGGGCCATGGCATCGGGAAATATATAGGGATGGAAGAGCTCAAAATAGAAGGTGCCACAAAGGAATATTTCAAGATATCCTATCTGGGGGAGGATTTTTTATACGTGCCCGCAGATCAGATGGACCTCATACAGAAGTATATAGGAAGTGAGGATGCACCACCAAAACTGAATAGATTGGGCAGTGCCGAATGGGCGAGATCAAAGACAAAAGCGAAAAAAGCGATAGAAGATATGGCAGAGGACCTGTTAAAACTCTATGCGGAGAGGGAAAGGACCAAAGGGTTTGAATTCAGCAAAGATACGGACTGGCAGAAACAATTTGAGGATCTGTTTCCCTATGTGGAAACACCCGACCAGTTGAGATGCATAGAAGAAGTGAAACGGGATATGGAAAAGGAAAGGGCCATGGACAGATTATTATGCGGCGATGTCGGATATGGCAAAACAGAGGTAGCTATCCGTGCAGCATTTAAGGCGGCCGTGGACAGCAAACAGGTAGCGTTTTTAGTACCCACAACAATTTTAGCTCAGCAGCATTACAACACGTTTAAACAGAGGTTTTCGGGATTTCCTATAAACATAGAGATGCTCAGCCGCTTTAAAAGCCCCGGAGAACAAAGGCAGATTTTAGAAGGGATGAGAACCGGCAATATAGATATAATTATCGGGACTCATAGATTATTATCCAAGGATGTGCAGTTTAAAGATTTAGGATTGCTCGTGGTAGACGAGGAACAACGTTTTGGCGTAAAAAGCAAGGAAACTTTAAAACAGTTGAAAAAAACTGTGGACGTGTTAACATTAACAGCAACACCCATACCGAGAACCCTGCACATGTCCATGATAGGTATTCGGGATGTGAGCATCATCGAAGAGCCTCCCGACGAGAGGTTTCCTGTTCAAACCTATGTACTGGCATATAACGAAGCTATAGTTATAGACGCTATCACAAAAGAAATATCCAGGGGCGGACAGGTATATTATGTGTACAACAGAGTGCAAAACATTCATAGGATTGCCGACCAATTGGCACAGACAGTGCCCCAAGGCAGGATTGCAATGGCACATGGCCAGATGTCCGAAAGACAGCTGGAAAAGGTGATGCTGGACTATATGAGCGGGGAATATGACGTATTGGTAAGCACAACAATTATAGAGACAGGTATAGATATTTCCAATGTAAACACTATAATAATTTTGGATGCGGATAAATTGGGATTGTCGCAATTATATCAGCTGCGGGGCAGGGTTGGCAGGTCCTACCGGCAGGGTTATGCGTATCTGATGTATGAAAAAGATAAAATGCTCTCCGAAGTGGCGGAGAGAAGACTCAAGACCATAAAAGAATTTACCGAATTCGGATCGGGGTTTAAAATAGCCATGCGGGACCTGGAGATAAGGGGAGCAGGTAATCTTCTTGGAGGCGAACAACATGGGCATATGGCTGCAATCGGCTATGATCTATACGTTAAATTACTAGAAGAGACCATGAGACAATTAAAGGGAGACCATATTGAAAGGCTTGAGGACACGATCATTGAAATCAATGTCGATGCCTATATTTCAGAAAATTATATTAAAAATCAGGGCCACAAGATAGAAATATATAAGAAGATTGCATCCATACGCAATATGGACGATATGTACAAAATAGAGGAAGAGATAAAGGAGCGCTTTGGCAATATACCGTCGAACACACAAAATTTACTTCTGATTTCATATATAAAGTCTGTGGCAAGGGCTTTTAAAATAACAGCTATCACTCAGAAAGGGGAAAATATTCGTATTCAGTTCAAAGATGATTCCATGATAAATGCCGAAAAAGTCGGTAATATACTTTATAAATATAATAGAGAGGTGACGTTCAATGCAACGGCAGAACCCTATTTTATCTATAGAGTAGATACGACGGATCAGCATGAGATGTTGGAGAAACTGAGAGACATCATAGAGGAATTACAGGAATAATCGCAATCATTAAAAAAATTTATATATGTAAATTCCGAATGTAACGAATTTGGTGCTTTAGAAATAATCCACAT
>CAYOGD010000134.1:0-3902 GCA_964403395.1 uncultured Alkaliphilus sp. | reverse complement strand
GATGAAGTATTAAAGGAAGTAGGCCTATGGGAGCGCAGGGATCATTTTCCTTCCCAATTGAGCGGCGGAGAGCAGCAGCGTGTTGCCATTGCAAGGGCAGTTGCTAAAAATCCCCTCTTGATATTATGTGATGAACCTACCGGCGCCCTGGATTTTAGCACCGGGATAATGGTTTTATCTTTGCTGCATAGGATCAACCGCAGGTTCGGTAAGACTGTGGTGGTTATCAGTCATAATATGGCCATAGGCGATATGGGGGACAGGGTAATAAAAATGAGAAGCGGCAATATTATCGAAATTGAAGAAAATTCTGATCCGGTTCCCCCCGAAAGGATTGAATGGTGATGAAGAAGCTTGATATTAGGCTTTACCGCATGATAGGGCGTTCAAGGGGGCAGTTCATTTCAGTTGCGGTTATTGTAGTAGTCGCCCTGAGCATTTTCATATGTTTTTCTACTAGTAATGTAAATATTAGAGAAGCTATAAAAACTTTCTATGATGAAACAAATTTTAGTCATATAAATGTGGAACTGATGAAAATTTCCCAAAAGGGCATCAAGGAAATTAGATCTATCGAAGGAATAAAAGAAGTGCAGGGGAGGATCAGTATCGATGTTCCGCTTGAGACCGATAACAAGGATGAAAAGGTCATATTGCGCCTCATTTCTGTTCCGGGTGATGATGGCATTAATAGACTGCATATGTCCGGAGGGGAAAAGACAAGATTAAAAAATAACAATCTGATTTTGTTGAGACAATTTGCTTTGGACAGGGATATTGAAAAAGGAGACATTATCACTCCCTATATAAACGGACGAATTCATAATATGGAAGTTTCAAATATTGCATACAGCCCCGAGTTTGTATATTTGATGGAAAGTGAACAGTCTTTAATGCCTGCGGCGGGGAAATTCGGGGTGGCTTTTATTAGCGAGGAATTTGCCCGGGGAATTTACGGGGACAAAGGATATTACAATGAAGTGCTGATCACCCTGAAAAATGAAGATGATATGGATGAAGTTGTTGAAGCCCTAGAAAATACTTTGGATAAATACGGGATAAAAAGAATAACAAAGAGAGAAAATCAGATAAGCAATAGGATGCTTACGGAAAAGTTGGAAGGCTTTGATAAAATATCAAAAGTTCTGCCGGTGCTCTTCTTTGCCGTGGCGGGAATCGTCATATCCATTATGTTATCACGTATTGTAAGTAATGATAGAATGGCTATAGGTGTTTTGAAGGCCTTAGGTTATAGTGATGTGAAAGTGCTTTTTCATTATTTAAAGTATTCTCTGATGATTGGTACAATTGGTTCAATCATAGGAATTGTTTTAGGGCTCATTCTTTCTAAAATGTTAACGGAATTATTTATATTATATTTTAATATTCCTCTAATCGGTGTGAAGATTCAATATATTTATATTCTGTATTCTGTTTTGCTGACGGGTGTTTTTTGCATCATCTCCGGCCTTTTTGGAGCGTGGAGGGTCTTAAAGATCACCCTGGCCGATGCGATGTTGCCGGAGCCTCCTAAGTCCGGCAAGCATATTTTACTCGAAAGAATAGGTTTCGTTTGGAAGAAACTGACCTTCAGCTGGAAAGTGGTTATTAAAAATATTTTGAGAAACAAAAGGCGGTTTGCCCTTTTGGTGCTGGGCCTGGCCTTAGCCTATAGCATAAATACTGTTCCCCAGTATATGCTTGAGGCCGTCACCGCAATGTTTTCAGTTCAGTACGGCGAATATCAGAAAATGGACTTCACAGTGGATTTTAAAAGTCCGATGAATGAGGGCGTTATTAAAGATTTAAAACATTTAGTGGGAACAAAGAGTATAGAGCCCAGGATTGAATATCCCTTCGAGTTGAGAAACGGGTTGCGGGAAAAAGCGGTGAATATTATAGGCGCCCCTGTGGATACCTCTTTTCTGGAGTTTAAGGATCTTGATAATAATTCGGTAAAGCTGTCCGATAAGGGAATATTTATTACGGAAGCGTTATCAAAACTTTTGAATGTAAAAAAGGGAGAGAAGATAACTATAAAGAATTTCCTTCCGGGGAGAGAAGATGTAACGGTTGAAGTAGATGAAGTTGTGAGGCAATATTTAGGTATGAATGCTTATATGAATATCGGATTTATGCAAAATAAATTGGTTGATAAAAAAATGATTACCGGTGTAGCTCTTAATTCCGGAGATAATATAAGGGAAAAACTGAAAGATGTAAAAAATATATCTTCGGTTATGGCTGTGGAAGATTTTAAAAAATCTTTCGAGGAATATTTGGATATAGTGGTGATTGCAACAAGGCTATATATGATTTTTGGCGGGATATTGAGTTTTGTTCTCATATATAATTCGACTATTATAAGTATTTCTGAACGGCGGCTGGAATTGGCATCACTTCGGGTTATGGGTTTTGATAAAATAGACATTTTTAAAATGCTGGTCAAAGAAAATTGTATAATAACAATATTGGCAATATTGCTGGGGATACCTTTCGGGATAGGAATGATCAGGAGCATGGCAGAAGCCTTTAGTTCGGATATAATCACATTTCCCATAATTTTATCTCATAAAACTTTTATAACAGCAGGGGCGGCAACTGTTTTATTTGCTGTTATTGCTCAGATAGCTACATGGAGAAGAGTCCGGGATCTTGATTTTATTGAGGCATTGAAAAGCCGTATTTCTTAAAGGGGGGCTGAAGATGGAAATAAAGAAGAGAAAATTTATTTGGATCGGATTTATAATAATATTGACAGCTGCAGCAATTTTTTGTATTTGGAAAATAAAAACCGGGGCAGTAGCAGTGGATATGGCTGTAGTAGAAAGAGGAAGCATTAAGGAATACATCGAGGAAAATGCGGTTGTCGGATTAAACGAAGAGGTCGAAGTATATGCACCATTGGGTGGTAAAGTGATGTCGGCTATGTTTGAAATCGGTGATGAGGTAAAGAGGGGAGATATACTGGTTAAACTTGACGAACAGGAATACGTATCGCAGATAAAGGGCCTTGAACTTCAGAAACAGGCAATTGCAGTAAAATTGGAAAAGGCGGGTAAAACATTGAGCGAAGCGGAATTGCGAAAACTTGATGCCCAAGAAAAATCTGCAGAAGTAGCCTTAGACGAGGCAAAGCGGCTCGCGGATAACAATGAAAAACTTTATGATGCGGGAGCGATAAGCAGGGACACTTATGAGAGCACTTTGGCCGCATTGGCTGTAGCAGAAGCCAACTATGAAATGGCAAGGAGCAGTATTGAGATAGCACAAGAAGGAATGTCGGCGCAGGAAAAAGAGCTGCTCAATATTCAAGCCAGGGAAATACAGGCTCAAATAGATTTACTTCAAGCAAAGAGTTCTGAATTAATCATAAAAGCACCTATGGAGGGTATTATTTTAGAAAAAGATGTGAAAGTAGGGAGTGTCCTTCAACCGGGGAAAAGGATTTTTCAGATCGGCAATATAACGGATTTGTTTTTGGAAAGCGATATATTGACAGATGAAATAAAGGGTGTAAATGTCGGGTCGGAGGTAATAATTGAAAATAAAGATATGGGCATATACGAGCTGGAAGGTGCTGTAGGGGAGATTCATCCTAAGGCATTCGGCAAAGTGTCGGAATTAGGCATAGAACAAAAAAGGGTAAAAATAAGGATAGATTTTAAAGATTCAATTTCGAATTTAAAACCCGGATATGAAATGGATATAAAAGTAGTGACTGCAGTTGCAGAAAATACTCTGCTTATTGATGAAAAAGCGATTTTTGAATATCATGGTAATGATTATGTGTTTTTAAATAATAGCGGATTTGCAGAGATGAAGCGAATTGAAAAAGGTTTAAAGAGCGAGGATAAGGTAGAGGTGCTCGAGGGGTTACGGGAAGGCGATGAGGTTATTTT
>CAYOGD010000133.1:0-3941 GCA_964403395.1 uncultured Alkaliphilus sp. | reverse complement strand
GCGGATCCATATACTCGCCTTGTTCATATTTTGTTCAAATAATAATAGGGGCGGGCCCATATATCCGCCCCGTTTACATTTTGTTCAGGCGGCGGGATCGGATATGTGCATCAGCCTTGTTTACATTTTGTTCGGGTAGTAGGGGCGGACCCATGTGTCCGCCCAGGCTTCTCCATATGATTTTTTAATAAAAAATGTTTGATTTTAAAATACTATGTTTAGGGTATACATAATAAATAGAGACATTAAATAGCTTTTAAAATTGGAGGGGATTTAAGATGATGTATGAGATAACCGATGTTTTTTCAAATGATATTATGTATGAGGAAGAGGGGCCTCTTATTTCGCTATATCAGCCAACCCACAGGAAAAGGCCCGATAATAAACAGGATATCATAAGATTTAAGAATCTTGTTCAAAGAATAGAAAATTCTTTGAAGCTAAAATATCCTAAAAGAGAAATCCCTGAATTACTTAAACCCTTTAAACAATTAGCCGAAGATAAATTATTTTGGAACAGCACAACCGATGGTTTAGCCATACTGTCAAATAGAAACAGATGTGTAGTTTATAAATTGGAGCGCCCGGTAGAGGAATTATCGGTGGTGGCAAATAGCTGGCATATAAAGCCCCTGATTAGGGCTTTTCAGTCTGCAAGAAAATTTCATATTTTAGGATTAAACAGGAAGGAATTTGCCCTATATGAAGGGAATAGATATGGATTTAGGGAGGTTGAGATAGACCCGGATGTTCCAAGGGCTATAAATGAGGTATTGGGTGATGAATATTCGGAGCCTTATCTATCATTGGGAACATATGCGGGGGCCGGTAAGGCTATGTTTCACGGTCACGGGGGAAGACAGAATGAAATAGATAAAGATACCGAAAAGTATTTCAGATATGTGGACAGGTTTATTTTGGATACCTATTCTAACCCGACAAGAACACTGTTGATTTTAGTATCACTGGATGCACATCAGGGATTATTTAGAAATATAACTAAAAATCCTTATTTAATAGATGAAGGGATAAGGGTAAATTATGAGACCCTATCGGTAGAAGATTTGAGAGAAGCTGCCTGGAAGGTGATAGAATCGTATTATCTCGAAAAAACAAGAAAATTGGTGGATAGATTCAACTTACAGAGATCTAAATTTTTAGGTTCCGATATTCTGGGTGAGGTGGCCAGGTCGGTTTTTGAGGGCAGGGTAGACACGCTCATCATAGAAGCGGACAGGATAGAACCGGGAGGGATAGATGAGGAGACCGGCAGGGTAGAAGAAGGGGACTTGGAAGATCCGGAAATCAATGATGTATTAAATGATTTAGCAAAGATGGTATACAGGAACAAGGGCGAGGTAATTATACTCCCTAAAGAGAGGATGCCGAGCGAAACAGGAGTGGCGGCGATATACAGATATTAGTCGAAAAAGTTTGGTTATTTGTGGTGTTTATATTATAATATAAATGAATAAACTGAACATCTGACAAAAAACACGGCCTGGGAATCATAATCAGATAGGTTGTTCAATATGTTGGGAGACCTTGCACAATTTGAGGATAAAAAACATGGTCCGGGAATCATGATCAAAAAGGGGTGGGCCTTGCCCGCCCGTTTGTATATCTAATAATCAAGGAGTGGAAAAAAGTGAGGTATTTTCTAGCATTTGTGCTTTTAGCAACATTTGTAGCCAGAAAAAAATTACTGCACATGTTACAGGATGAAATTAAAGAAAATGAGGATTTAATAGATTTGGTAACAGTGGAGAAGAAATCGCTAAAACAGATCATAAGGGGAAGGAAATAAAATAGTTATATGGTTAAATTTTTGAAATCAAGAAGGGATCAAAAAATATGAAACTTGTCTATAAAGGTAAAACAAAAGATGTATATACCTTAGAAGATGGAAATTATTTGCTCAAATTTAAGGATGATGTGACGGGGGAAGACGGTAAATTTGATCCGGGAGCAAATGTGGCCGGATTAACCATAGAAGGAATGGGTAAATCCGGACTCAGATTGACAAAGTATTTTTTTGAAATATTAAAGGATAGGGAAATACCTACACATTACGTCGATGCGGATATTGAGGAGGCTATTATGACGGTAAAACCGGCTACCATGTTTGGCAATGGGGTCGAGGTTATTTGCCGATATAGGGCAGTAGGTAGTTTTTTGCGCCGTTATGGGATGTACGCGGAGGAAGGACAGGAGCTGGATTCTTTTGTGGAATTTACACTCAAGGATGATGAGCGCAATGATCCCCCAATATCCATAGACGGGCTGCATATGTTAGGGGTATTGACAAGGGAAGAATATAAAATTATAGAGGATTTGGCTAAAAGAATATGCAATATAATAAAAGAAGAATTAGATAAAAAAGGTATAGAACTCTATGATATTAAACTGGAGTTTGGCAGGATTGGGGAAAAGGGAGAGATTGCCCTGATAGATGAAATTTCAGGTGGGAATATGAGGGCATATAAAGATGGAAAATATATAGAGCCGTTACAGTTAGAAAAATTAATACTGACTGATTGATAAAAATATCGGGGTGGTGTGGGAAGGCCATGGAAATTGATATTGAAAAAAAGGTTTTTACGGATACGAAAGGAATAATAAATAATTTACTTATTGTAGTGCTGACCGTTACTCCTCTAATAATAGTTCCATATTCGTCCGATTATTTTTATTTTCCTAAAATATACTTTGTGTATATAATCTCGGCAATAATGCTGATTCTATGGTTTTTAAATCGGAAGAGCAATAGATTAAATCTTGATCAGGTGGAAAAGATTATAATAACTTATCTTTTTTTTGTCATTATATCAACTATATTTTCGGTTAATCGTATGGCATCTGTGTATGGGAATTTTAGAAGAGAAGAAGGCCTATTCGCGATACTTGTTTATATATATTTATTTATTGCGGCGAAAAGAAATTATGTATTCTCGATGGAACATATGAATTTCTTGCTTTTTTCGGCTGCAATTGTGGCCGTTTATGGGATATCACAATATTTCGGATTTGATCCCATACCTAGGGATTTAGAGAGAATAAACTGGAACAAACGGGCGTTTGCAACAATGGGGAACCCGAATTTTCTGGGTTCATATTTGACCCTCATTTTACCAATCAGTATATTTGCATATTTGTATACGCATAAGAATGCTTATTTGCTGGCTTCCGGTTTAATATATCTTTCATTATTGTGCACAATGACCAGAAGCGCTTGGCTAGGGTCTTTTGTCAGTGTAATAACGTTAATTACATATTCTATTATATATAAATTAAATAAGAAAAATATTGTCATATTGTTAATCATCTTTATTATCATAACAGTAGGGATGGATTATATGAGTTCCGGGAAAATCATAGGGAGATTTTCTACAATAGGAACTGATTTTAAAAATATTATAGAACAAACATCTGATTACCAAAAAGCAGGGGCAGGCAGAATTTTTATTTGGAAAAGGGTTTTAAAACTTATTTTGCGAAAACCGTTATTTGGATATGGTTTAGAGACATTGGATATTGTTTTTACAGGACATTTTTATAGTGATATTATTGAGCGATATAATAGATTGATAATATTTGACAAGGCACATAATGAATATCTTCACATTGCCGTAACTACAGGAATATTGTCATTGGGGGCTTATTTATATTTTATATTGAGTATAATTAAAAGGGCCATAAAAAATGTTAATAAGGATATTTTAATTATTCCTCTGCTTAGTAGTGTTATAGGTTATATAGTTCAGGCATTTTTTAATATAAGTGTAGTATCTGTTGTCTATATTTATTGGATAGTTCTAGGTATATTGTCAAATAGATCAATTAAGGCGGAAAATTTACAGGGTTAAAATTTATAATTGCTAAAGGGCATATTTTAATTCTGATATACTTCCTTAGGGTAGATAGATTAGAAAATCTGATAT
>CAYOGD010000132.1:0-3987 GCA_964403395.1 uncultured Alkaliphilus sp. | reverse complement strand
CAAAAACATCTTATAATCAATTAGACTCATTGATTTATCAATATGTTCCTGAAATTTGCCCCTGCCATGAATTTTTATAAACTCATCCGGATCTTTCTTGTCAGGTAAAATCATTACTCTAAATTGGCAACCCGCTTCATCCAATATCTCCAGGCTTCTTATGGTTGCCTTTTCCCCCGCTTCATCGCCGTCAAAACATACTATGATTTCATCGCAATACTTTTTAAGCAATTTTCCTTGATAGCCGGTTAAAGAGGTGCCTAAGGAGGCTACAACATTTTTAAAACCTGCCTGATGTAGGGCTATAACATCCATATATCCTTCAACTAGTATTATTTGCCTATCTTTAATATTTTTACGAGCAAAATTTAAACCGTAAAGTATATTACTTTTATTAAACACCGGCGTTTCCGGTGAATTTAAATATTTAGGCATTGAATTATCGATCACTCTACCGCCAAATCCTACTATGTCTCCTCTTATATTAAATATAGGAAACATTATCCTGTTACGAAAATAATCATAATATCCATCAGATTTGTTTTGGCGTATTAGCCCGCATTTTTGAATATCATCCAGGCTATACCCCTCCTTTTGTAAATGCAGCATCAAATCATCCCAACTATTTATAGAGTAACCCAGCCCAAAGTTTGCCAGCGTTTTAGGGATAATTCCCCTTCCTAATAAATATTTTAAAGCCGGATTATTAGGTTGCTTAGTCAGATTGCCATAAAAATATCGGCCTGCTTTTTTGTTAATTTCATAACAAAGTTCTTTTTCTTTGATTTGCCTTTTTATTTCCTCCGATGTCCCCGTCATACTTATTTCAATATTAGCTCTCCTCGCTAATAATCTTATAGCTTCTATAAAGCCCAAATTCTCCATTTTCATAATAAAATTGATTACATTTCCGCCCTCGCCGCATCCAAAGCATTTATAAAATTGTTTTTCTTGATTGATAATAAAAGAAGGTGTTTTTTCATTATGAAAAGGGCACAGTGCCTTATAAGAAGAACCTACTTTTTTAACCTGTATATATTGAGAAATTACATCCACTATTTCATTTGCATCCTTTATTTCATCGATCAACTCTTCAGAAAGAAAATTACCCATTATAATCACCTATCAGTATCTATACAGTATATTTCATTTTATCTCTATATTTCCCTTCTATTATCACATAATTTCTCAAACCTTATAATTTATAATTCCTATTGTCTTTATATACATGTACAGTATATTTCATTCGACATCAATACTGTCAATTCCTTTTTTAACCCCAAAAAACATAATTAAGAATATTATCCAAGAAATTTAAATGTTTACTATTAAGGAATAAATTTATCATAAAAAAGCTGAACAGCATAAGAATCGGTACAAGATGCAATAAAATCAGTTGTGCTCCTCGACAAACCTTCTTTACATATATTGTTGTAATATTTTAAGGGCATTTCTTCTGGATTATTTATAAAATAGGTATATAGAGACTCTACAATAAATTCTGCCTTCCTTTTTTCCTGCGAACAGGCTTCCCCGTAATAAACATTCTCAAACATAAAATTTCTTAAAACATCCATCGCCTGTGAGATTTCTTCACTTTGATGAATATCAATATCGATTCCTTCTTTGAATTTATTTCTCGTTATATTTATTATATCAATTACAAATGTGTTGATCCTTTCACTATGGCTCTTCCCCAATTTTTCTAATACAACAGACGGTAAATCTGTTATTTTTAAAATACCCGCACTTATACTATCCTGAATATCATGGCATAAATAGGTTATGCGATCTACCTGTCTTACTAATTTTCCTTCTAATGTTTCGGGTTCATTAAGCCCCGTATGATTGAGTATCCCATCCCTTACCTCAAATGTCAGATTCAACCCTTTACCGTCCCGCTCTAAAATATCTACCACCCTGAGACTCTGTTCATTATGTTTAAACCTGCCGTTTAATCTGTCAAGTACATATTCCCCCATATGACCGAAACATGTATGTCCAAGATCATGGCCTATTGCTATCGCTTCTGTCAGATCTTCATTTAATTTCAGTGCTCTCGCTATGGTGCGGGCAATTTGATTGACCTCTAATGTATGTGTCAGCCTTGTCCTAAAAAAACCATCGTTTACAATAAACACTTGGGTTTTTCCTTTCAAGCTTCTAAAGGACTGACAATGAATTATCCTGTCCCTGTCCCTCTGATATACTGTACGAATACTGCATTCTTGTTCCGGCTCCATCCTTCCCCCGGTATTTTTACTGAGTTGGGCAAAGGGAGATAGTGTGGCCCCTTCCGCTTGTTCTGTAATGTTTCTAATAGACAGATTCATTAGCCCCAACCTTTCTGTTATATTATAGCCATTTAACAACCCTTGCTATATTTTATCAAACAATTAAATACCCTTTTTACTATAATACGTTTAAAATTTTAAAAACCCTCTTTTAATAAACATACTTTATGTCACATAACCTTTACCAATTACAGTTTATTTATACCCCATCCTACGACTTTTAATTATCCACTTCATTATCATCAAACAAGGAAGGGTTTAAACCCTTCCTTGTTTATTTGAAACATTTTATTTATACATTATACATTCTTCTATGACTTCCTAAAAATTATCTTCCGCTCTCTTTCTTGCCCCAATCATATACAATATCGTCAAAATTAAAAGCGGAGGCAATGTCAGCACAGCATAGGCCCGCATTGGAATCACCAATATAACACTCGCTACCAGCTGTATTAGGCCCATTGTTCGGCACCAACGCCGATAATAGGGCCTTTTTGCAAATGTCAGCCCGGCGATAGCCGTTACCATGGAAAAGGTATAGACTATCGCTGCAGCAAAACAGCCCACGCCGGCATAGGTATAGCCGGGTGTCATGTCCACTGAGGCACCATCGATGAGAGTAAAACACCACATCAGCATGGGAATAGCAATGACCAACATAAGAATTGAAGAAACAACGAGCAATAAAGGTTTTTTTGTTTTCATGTTTTCACCGACCCTTTTTAGAATATAGCCTGTCTTTTTCATTCTTTAGAGTGCCTGATTATTTTATCATACTTTGTTGAAGCTAAATGAACTATTTTATAAATGATATTATTTTAACTTATCGGCAAGTTTTACATGATGGCCAATATCCGATTTTTCAAGTATTGTATGCACAGCTGTGAATATGGTATTTAGAAAATATGTTACAAATTAAATCAAGCTCATCAGATCATGATACTTTACATTTAACGACTTTGCCACATTCATATTCGTACACATGCCATTATAGTAATTTACACCCGTAGCAATAACCTTACTCTTCTTTGCTGCTTCCTCAAGCCCTAAGTTTGCTATCTGCAAACCATAACCCAGGGTAGCGTTGGTAAGTGCTATTGCGGATGTCCTCGGAACCGCGCCGGGCATATTGCCGACACAATAGTGAACAACGTTCTCCTCTATAAAAACAGGATCGTCATGATAAGTTATTTTTGAGGTCTCGCAACACCCACCTTGGTCAATAGATACATCGACAATAACCGCACCGCTTTTCATAAACTTCAGGTGTTCACGCCGGATAACTTTTGGAGTAGTGCTGCCGGGTACAAGCACCGTGCCAACTACAAGATCTGCTTTCGATACAGCTCTACGAATATTACGTTCTGAGGCATAAAGTGTAGTAACACCTGTTCCGAAAATATCATCAAGATATTGGAGCCTGGCAAGATTAATATCGAGCACGGTCACTTGCGCACCCATACCGATGGATGCTTTAGCCGCATATGTACCGGCAATTCCGCCGCCTACAATAACAACCTCCCCGCGTTCAACACCGGGAACACCGCCTAACAGGATACCGCGGCCACCGTAGGAGCTCTCAATATATTTTGCACCTTCCTGAATAGATAGACGCCCCGCAATCTCGGACATCGGACGCAGACAGGGCAGGCCTCCATTATCGACCATGGTTTCATAGGCAATTGCATTTGTT
>CAYOGD010000131.1:0-4046 GCA_964403395.1 uncultured Alkaliphilus sp. | reverse complement strand
TATGCAGAAAGGAGGCAAATTATGTTATTCGACAGTCATGCCCATTTAGACGATGGGCGATTTGATAAAGATAGAGATGTTGTCATAAAAAGAGCAAAACAGAATAATATACAATATATACTCAATCCGGGAGCGGATTTAAACACATCCATAAGGGCAGTCAACCTATCGGAAAAATACGATATGGTATATGCGGCCGTAGGTGTACATCCACACGAGGTAAAAGATATGGATAAGGATACCATAGAGGTGCTCAGAGCTTTAACCAACAGAGAGAAGGTGGTAGCTATAGGGGAGATAGGTTTAGATTTTTATTATGACCATTCCCCAAGGGATGTTCAGAGAAAATGGTTTAGAGAACAGCTGGAATTGGCAAAGGAAATTGATCTTCCTATAATAATACATGCCAGAGATGCACATGGAGAAGTTTTTGATACCCTTAAGGAATATGATGTGGGGGATCCCGGTTGTGTCATGCACTGTTATTCCGGCAGCGTAGAAATGGCGAGGGAATATGTAAAGATGGGTGTTTATATATCTTTAGCAGGGCCGGTCACATTTAAGAACGCCAGAAAATCCTATGAGGTGGCTAAGGATATTCCATTGGAGTGGCTCTTAGTAGAGACCGATAGTCCGTATCTAACTCCTGTGCCATATCGCGGAAAGAGGAATGAACCGGCCTATGTGAGATTTGTCGCACAGAAAGTGGCGGAGGCAAAACAGATATCTATCGAAGAGGTTGCATATCAAACCACAATAAATACTAAAAAATTATTCAGAATAGATGGGGATTAAAAATTAATAATGTGGAAATAATAAAAAATGCTCTACGGATTGCAAACCTACAGATTGATAACGAACTTGTTACAGATACATTACAGAATCATTACAAAAAAGTTGACAAAAATAAAAATATAGAATAGAATATAGTAAAATTTCATCCTCAATTAAAATGAATAGGAGGAAGATTTATGGAAAGTCACCTGAGCCGCAATAAGTTTTTTGATAAAAAAATACTTATTGCAGCTATCGTAGTAGCACTATTGTTATTAGGGGCTGCCTTTGTTGGGTCCCGAAAGACAGTTGTGATTGCATATGATGGGCAGGAAATTCAGGTTTCAACTCTATCGGGTACGGTAGGGGATGTTTTGGAAAAACAGAACATCATAATTGGGGACGACGATAAAATTATTCCGAAGATGAGTGAACAAATAGAGGATGGAATGAAAATAACAATTCATAGAGCTTTTGAAATAAAGCTTGTTGATGGGAAAGTGGAAAAAAACATACTTACTACACAGACTAACGTAAAGGATTTGATGGACTCACTTAACATAAAACTCAAAAAAGAGGATAAAATTGAACCAAAGCTAGGGGAATCTATCGGGGAAGGCCAAGTGATAAAAATTACGAGGGTTACCCGGGAGGTTGCGATTGAAACTCAGGAGTTGCCTTTTCAGACAGTATTTAAAAACAATAACAGTCTGGAAAAGGGAAAAACCAAGAAGATTCAGGGAGGTAAAAAGGGATTAAAAGAGATAAAGTTTGAAGTGCTTTATGAAGATGGCACAGAGGTCAAAAGGGAAGTCATAGAGGAGAACATTGTTGAAGATGCTGTCAATGAAATTGTTGAAAAAGGAACATTGACCATGGTAGCAACTTCCAGGGGAGATAATTTAAGATATTCTAAAGTCATAACAATGAATGCCTCGGCATACGATATGAGTTTTCAAAGTACGGGGAAAAGGCCCGGTGATAAATATTACGGTATAACGGCAAGTGGTACGAAACTGAGGCCGGGTGTAGTAGCTGTAGACACCAAGGTGATTCCTTTTGGTACTAAACTCTATGTAGAATCTACCGATAAAACCTCGGATTATGGATATGCCATCGCCGAAGACAGAGGCGGAGCCATAAAAGGAAATAAGATTGATCTTTTCTTTGAAAGCGCCCAGGCTGTAAAAAAATTCGGTAGAAGAACAGTAAAAGTGTATATATTAAAATAGGTCAGGGCTTCCCTGACTTATTTTTTATGAAGCAGAAAAAGAACCGCGGTGTCAGGTTCCCTGGTCTTTTTTGTCTTTCGATCCCCTGGTCCGTAGCCCCCTCTGGTCTTTCATAATCTTTTGCGGTGTCAGGTCCACCGACCTTTTTCAAGTACGCTGATATTTTTGGTTGTTTGCTGGAGCAAGAAAAGAACCACGGTGTCAGACCCCTTGGTCTTTTCGTGGTATCAAAAAGAACCACTGTACCTGACCCCCTGGTCTTTTGACCCCCTGGTCTTTTTCTAACAAAGAAATCAACAAAAGCAGGTGAAAATTTTGGACAAAATATCATCGCCGAAAAAAATCAAAGAAATAATGAGCAGGCATGGTTTTAAAATCTCCAAAAGTCTCGGGCAGAACTTTTTGATAGATGGGAATATACTTGAAAGAATAATTAAAATTGCGGGGATAACAAAAGAAGATTGTATTATTGAAATAGGTCCCGGCATAGGCAATTTGACTCAATATATAGCAGAAGCCGCAAAATTTGTTGTGGCTGTTGAGATTGATAAAGCCTTGATTCCTATTTTGAAAGATACATTAAGGGATTATTCCAATATAGAGATAATAAATGAAGATATCTTAAAAATTGATCTACATAAATTGAACGGGGACAGATTTCAAAATCAAAAAATCAAGGTGGTTGCAAATCTGCCTTATTACGTAACGACCCCCATCATTATGAAATTTTTAGAGGAAAGGGTTCCCATAGAATCCTTGACCGTCATGGTTCAAAAAGAGGTTGCCCGGCGCATACAGGCGGAGCCCGGGACAAAGGACTATGGCTCCTTGTCTATTGCAGCGCAATATTATTCCGAACCGAATATTTTATTGAATGTACCTCCATCGGTATTTATTCCGCAGCCGAATGTAGAATCTGCAGTCATTAAACTGGAAATATTGAAGGAACCAAAAGTTTATGTGGAAAAGGAAGGCCTGTTTTTTGCCTTGATAAGAGATGCTTTTGGTAAAAGGAGAAAAACTATATTAAATGCCCTAAATACAGGAAATTTAAGGTTAGACAAAAATTTACTGAAAGGGATACTGTATGAGAGTAATATAGATGAAAACCGCAGGGGGGAAACCTTGAATATCGAGGAATATGCACTTTTATCCAACAACCTGGCAAAAATCTATGACAATTTGTAAATTATTTTCTATTCCCTACATATATTTAATATATATATGTATAAAAGGGAGGAAAATAATGTGAAGAGGCGGTATAGGCGATATTTTATTATGTTTGAATTAGAGGATAAAAGTTTCAGTGTGTCTGAGAATGAAGAGGCAAAAGGATATGCAAAGGTTGAAATTAAGAACAATCAGGGATTATTATCTATTTATTGTCAAAATCTAAGGAGCAGCAGCGATAGGAGATATATGTGGTACTTGATCAATACAAAAACGGACGGGGCACCCATCATAGTAGAGATTGGACCTATGGAGGTAGATAATAAGGGAAAAGGGGAGACAATTTATGAATTCGATTCAGAAAATGTAGAAGAATCCGCGGAACAGATAGATAATTTTGATGTACTGGTTTTAGTTGCACGGGATGAAGAAGGCGAAGGTAGGTTATGTACACCTTTGGCGGGTTATATGGATAAAAAAAGGCCCGGTGCAGGTTCTTGGCGGTATGCATTGAGCAAATATCTATATATTCCATTGGATGGGAAAAAAATAGCCGGGGAAGAAGCGGCACAGTATCATAAACCTGCGGGAGAAGTTATGGAGGAATCCGTAGGAGAAATTGTAGAAGAAACTGTAGAAGAAACTGTAGAAGAAACAACGGAAAGCATCATAGAGGGTATTGTGGAAAGCCCCGCAAGGGAGGCCACAGAAGAGATCATAGAAGAAACTACGGAGAAAATTGCAGAGGAGACTGCGGAAGAACTTGCAGGAAAGATTAAAGAGGAAATTGCGGAAGAATCTACGGAAAAAATTATAGAAGAATATGCAGAGGAACCTGAGAAGAAAATTACGGAGGAAATCACGGAAAAA
>CAYOGD010000130.1:0-4063 GCA_964403395.1 uncultured Alkaliphilus sp. | reverse complement strand
TTTATATGGTTTTAAATGTTAGAACAGGAGTGATGAAGTATGTGAGGGCCGGACACCCCACCCCTTTATTGGTCAAGGGTACGGGAGAGATATTAGAATTGGATGCTTATGGTACTCCGGTGGGCTTTGAATTCAGTGAAGAATATGAAGAAAAGACAATATATTTGGATTCCGGGGACCATTTAATCATATATACGGACGGTTTAATGGAGATAAAGGACGAAAAAGGCAGTCCCATTGAACTTGACGGTATCATCGATTGTGTACAAAAGGAGATAGATCTTGCAAGCAGTCATCTGATAATGAGTTTAAACAGATTGATAAGGGAACAAACCAGTCTGAAGGATGATCTATCGATAATAGAGATGCGTTGGGCAAAGGATATTTAAAAAATGCGGTAATTTAATTTCAAATTTTATTATGTCAACGGGAGGAGTCAGATGAAATTAAAATACAAGCTTCCATTGATAAGTATGCTAGTATTAATAATTATTTTTGTTTCTCTATGGATAATAACCCAGAGGTCTGCATTAAATTTTGTTATAGACTATAAACACAGGATATCTGTTGTCAATATTGAAAAACGGGTTCAGGAGCTAGAACAGGATATTAAAAATGGAAGCCATATATTAAATACAATAAGCCGGAGATTAGATGGCGATGATTTAAATTGGGAGACGATATCTGCCTATTTATATGATGCGCTGCATATAAGTGTGTTTAAAGAGATGGGTTTAGTATATGAGGATAAAACCTACAATATTACAGGAATAGAAGAGATAGGGGATCTGTCCGATAGAGAATACTTGGAGGAGGTATTTGAACAGAGAATCACTGTTGTTTCAGACCCTGTATATTCCAAAACCGGTGCAATCTATCAAATTGTTATTGCCGCTCCTATTACTGATAATAATAAAATAAAGGGGGCATTGATTGGCACAATTCCCATAGAAGATATTGCGGAACATATTTATGATTTAAACATTGAAGGGAAAGGATATGGTTTCTTAACAGATAGGCATGGGGATATTGTCTTACAACCAAAAGATATCAGCATTCCTTGTGAAAACTTTGTCAGCCATGTTGGTATTGATGAATTTACCGGAGGAAGTGGACATATACAATACAGGGACTGTGATGATGCCAAGAGGCATGCATTCTTTAAGAAAATAGAGGGAACAGGCCTTACAGCCGTAATATCTATAAGTCAAAAAGACTTATATCAATCCATAAAAGATATTGCCGATCAAAAAATTAGAATCTTCTTCGTTGTACTTATATTATTTTTAATTTTCAGCAATTTTGCTATTGGAAAGCTTTTAAAACCTATCGACAAATTGATATCGGGGATGAAAAAAGTTGAAGACGGCGACTATACATCACAGATACCTGTAAACAGAAAGGATGAACTGGGAGATATTGCAGTTCAGTTCAATAAAACAATAGAAGCGGTATTGTTGAAAGATGAAGAATTACAGGCTGTGAACGAAGAGCTGTCTGCAAGCTTTGAAGAAATCAACGAAACCAGCAGCAAATTGCTGGGAGCATATGATGAAATAAAGAAAAAATTGCAAAATGAGAAATTGATAAATTCTTTATCTGAGATTTTTTATTCGAAAAAAGACTTGCACGAGCTTCTGAAATCTATTTTGGTACATACCGAAAAAATAATCAATTCCGAACATTGCGCAATTCATTTTTATGATGAGAAATACGGATATTTTAAAATAACCGAATCCATAAATTTTAGCGAATCGGATAAACGTATAGGTTATAAAAGGGATGAAGGAACCCTAGGTTGGGTTGTAGAAAATAGGGAAGAATTATTGATCACCGATACATCGCGCGATCCGCGCCCCGCATCCAAATACAGTTGGAGTGCGGATATGTCCATGTTGCTGCAAATACCTATCTTTGACGAAAGTGAAGAGGTAATAGGCATCATCAGTTATTTTGGGAACGATTTAAATTTAAATTTTACACCATATCTGAAACAATTATCTAAGATGGTATCGGTTACCATACAGAACAGTAATCTTATTAAGGAGATTGAGAGGACTCATTTCAGTATCATTATGAGTTTAGTTAAGGCGATAGAGTTTAAGGACCAATATACCAAAGGGCACAGCGAAAGAGTGATGAAATATAGTTTGATGTTGGGTAAAAAATTAAATCTTTCGAATAGAGAATTGAGAACATTGCGTTATGGCAGTATATTGCATGATATAGGGAAATTGGCTATTCCGGATGATGTGTTGTTAAAAGTCGGCAAATTGAGCAGCGAGGAATATAATATATTAAAAGATCATTCGCAAAAAGGAGCGGAGTTTATTGAAGATTTGGAATTTTTGAAAGATACCTTACTTATTATACGACATCATCATGAACGCATAGATGGGAAGGGCTATCCGGACGGTCTCAAGGGCGAAGAAATAGAACGGCTTACAAAGATTGTAACTATAGCAGACGCTTTTGATGCGATCACTTCTGAGAGAACATATAGAGATAGGGTTTTAAATAAAAAAGATGCTATACAGGAATTGAGAAAACATAAGGGAACTCAATTTGATTCCTATTTGGTAGAAAAATTTGCTGAAGTGATTTTAGCAGGTTAGTAAAATATAATAGGTTTGATTATTTAATATTTGGGTCATCTATATACTTAATTTAATTTCGCTTGGAGGAATATTTATATGAATGAGACATTTGAAAAATTACTAAAAGAATCCATGCTTTATTATCTACCCCCATGGACTCATACCGAGGAAAAACTCACACAATTATTGAGATCACACCCTTCAATACAATTTGTTTCTTTAGTGGCCGTAGATTTGGGTGGGAACGATACGGATGAAAAGATACCTATAGATCTATTTATTGATGAGATGAAGAGGTTTTTTAATATAGGTGTTCAGACCGACGGTTCCAGTGTAGTTCTTCATAGAATTGCTACTCTGAACAATGCAAAGGTGGACTTGGTGCCCGATCTTTCAGTAAATTGGTTTGTTGATTATAATTATGAGCATGTTTGCAAAGATACCGGCTTGCCCATAGGAACTCTCAGGATACCGGCATTTTTGGTACACAATTTCAAAAAAATAGATTCGAGATCCATATTGGAAAGGGCCGTAAAACATTTTTCTTCGGAGGTAAGATCCATAATAAACGAATATCCCCATATCAGAGAAGACCTAAATATTGATGATGATGAGAATATAGAGCATATCAAGTTAACATCGGCTACGGAATTAGAATTTTGGGTAAAAACTCCCGGTGATACCGCTAATGAAGAAAAGTTATCCACATCTCAAATGTTAAAAGAACAATATTGGAAACGGACAAAAGGGAGTGTGCGCACGGCTTTAGAAGAAACTATGTTGTTGCTTAAAAAATATGGCATGAAGCCGGAAATGGGACATAAGGAAGTCGGAGGGATTACAGCCAAAATAGGGGCAACAGGCAAGTTGAATCACGTGATGGAACAGTTAGAAATAGTTTGGAGATATAATACATCGTTACAGACCTCTGATAATGAGCTGTTTATCAGGGAAATAGTAGAGGAAACATTCAAAAGACATGGGTTAGAGGTGACATTCATGGCTAAACCTATCGAAGGGGTAGCCGGCAGCGGGAAACATACACATGTGGGGGTCTGTATTGAGCTTGACAGCGGTAGATGTATCAATGCATTTACACCAAGAGACCGGGAATCGGATTACATGAGTATTCTAGGTTGGGGGAGTCTTTTCGGATTGCTCAGGCATTATGATGAAATAGTAAGCCCCTTTATAACGGCGACTAATGATGCGTTTAATCGCTTAAAACCGGGTTTTGAAGCACCGGTATGTACAGTAGGCTCAATAGGGCATAATGCTAAAGTTCCCTCCAGAAATCGAACAGTGTTGGTCGGTTTAATCAGGGATACAAATAACTCTATGGCAGCAAGGTTTGAAGTGAGGGCGTCAAATCCGACAACTAACACTTATTTAGCCTTAGCTTCGATTTATCAGACAATGCTCGATGGAATCAAGGCTGTTGTAGAGGCAAAAAAGACAACTGAACA
>CAYOGD010000129.1:0-4077 GCA_964403395.1 uncultured Alkaliphilus sp. | reverse complement strand
GGTATTGTCTTTTCTTGAATAAGTCTATCAAAGGATTCTGTGCTAATTTCATTTAGGGCCTTTTTAAGAGCCCCTCAGGATTATAGGGAAGGGTTACCTTAACCAGGGCCGGAAATTTTTCTATATTTCCCAGACTGAGATTATAGGCTTCTGCCTCTACTCCGGATCTTTCATTATATTTGTAGGGGAGTTTTGCAACCTCTAATATTTCCTCTTCATCTAAGTTGTATTCCCCAAAATCTATAGTAACTCCTCCTATATTTGCTACCGGAGACTCTCCGGATACCGGGATCGTCTCTCCTCTGATACCCAATTCTTCTTCGGTAAAGCTTATACCATCCAGTGAGCTTGGTGGTTTTTCATTTGAAAAACTTCCTCCCCCGGTATTAATGTTGGTAGGTGTTCCTTTAAACAAATACGGTTTTATCGCCAACCAAAAAACACTGATGACTAAAACAAGGGCAATAGCCGAAAACAATTTCTTTCTTTTTGGCCTTTTTATTTCTTCTGTTTCTTCCGGCGTTTCACTCGATTGGGCTATGGTTTCTTTACCTTCCAGAAGGGTTCTGCATTTATGACAGAAATTTTCAATAAAGGAATAGCCTGTCTTGTAACCGGAGCGAAACCTGCTTTCTTCCTTTTTGTGGTGAGTCTCAGCTTTGTTTTCTACTATGATTTCCTGCCTAGCCCCACAATATCTACAAAAATTTGCTTCTTCCCCTATAAGTTCCTGGCAATTTATACATTTTTTGTTCATCTCTATCCCCCCCATGCCTTAGTTTCTACGACCTAGTATGTAAGAATTTATAAAACTACACGGCTCATAATATTATTGCATCAATTATATTACAAATGAGGGATAGCTGTAAAGACAACCTGCAATCTTCCGTCTAAAAACATCTACTCAACCCCCAACGCCTTAAACACCGCATCCTCAGGGCTCTGATAAAAAGATATCTGAAATTTAGCGAATAACTCCGGCGGAACCGTGTTAATTTCTACAGCAGAGGCCATTGGAAGAAGAACCTTCTTTGCTCCCGCATCAAAACAGACCTGAAGTGTAGATGCCAATTCCTCCACTTTGCTAATCGTACCACCTATACTCATAGAGCCTAATATTGCTAATTGGCTAAGTGCAGGTTTTCTTAATGCCCCTGAGCACAGAGCAATAAAAGCCGCCAAAGTTAACTGAGAAGTCATGCCAATACCCTGCATATCCTGAATATGCATCAAAAAATCGTTGTTGTTTAATGAAATAGTACCGCTGATATTCTTTTTATTGGCTTTGAAATAGTTAAAAGCCGTATTCACATTCTCCTTTGCATCCCTGCTACTCCCCAGCCCTGTCCGTTCAAATTTTCCGGACCCGGTAACAACTTCTGTTTCAATCTTATATACTCCAATCATTCCGGAATCCCCGTGGGCAACCGTATAAACATGGCCAGGTTTCCCCATGCCCTCGGGAATAAGTTTGTCCCCGCCCTGTTCTGGAACCGATACAAATTCCTCTTCAAAAGTCTCTTTATCAATATAAGAAAAATGAACGTCATAAAATTCCATGCCGCCGATTTTCTTTAACTGCTCTTTTACCCGCCTTCTGGCAATCAAAGCATATCTGAGAATTTCTTCAATGTCTTTCTTGTCAAATTCACCATGGGGATAGATAAGTTTAATCAATCCCGAAACTGTCTTTCTGACCGCTATGACATCTCTTTGATTAAGATTATTGCCTAATATAAAATAATTGTCCAAAACATCGCTATAAGACCTTTTCCTCATTTCTCTAAAACATTCTGATATGTAATCAGTAATAAAACCGTATTCGTCAGTAAAAAATTCCGGTCTGTATTTAGGTATTTCCCAACCCGGGATGTAGCAATGCATCCTATCAAAAAAAGCGGAATCATATGCCATCGTACTGGGGAAAGGTTCAAACAGATGAGAGGTTTTTAACAGTACATCTACACTTTGATTGATATTGCCTACAAAAACCATAGAAGCGGAAGCATTTTTCAATTCTTTTCCTCTGGCAAAGGAGCCGGAGGCCATATAGTCCTTCATAATTTGAACCCCGTCCTTATCCTTAAAAGTGATACCTGCTACTTCATCAAAGGCTACCACATCCCATAATCCCACCAAACCGATTTTCCTTGTGTTCATATTATAAAACAAATTAGCAACAGTAGTCTGGCCACCCGATATCAGGATAGAATTAGGGGAGATCTCTTTATATATATGGGACTTGCCTGTTCCCCTCGGGCCTAACTCACAGACATTATAATTATTTTCAACTAAAGGAATTATGCGTGCTATGAGATGCCATTTTACATTTTCCTTCAGTCGTGTTGGCTCCATCCCCACACTGCGCAACAAAATATCAATCCATTCGTCCTTAGTAAAATTTTTTCTTCCGTTAAATATCTCTTCAATATCCAAGTTGGGCATTTGAATGGGATTTAGACTGCTGATAATAAAAGGATTAGGATTTCTTGCTTCTTCATCATAATAATATTGAATTTTAAGGATACACCAGATTCCCCCTGCCAGCAGCTTTTCAAATTTCTTTACATAGTGAGCCCCTATCTCCACACCCTTCAAGCCCAGGTTGGAAAATTCCGCCTCGTAAACATCTCTTTTTTCATTAAGTTTTACAGTCAATTTGTCTATTACCGTATATTGACCCTGTTCCCTTATTTTAGATTTTATCTTCTCCGCTTCATCAGGCCGAACATAATTGTCGGAAAGTATATCTTTAACTCTTTTAACCCCGTCATTGATTGAATCTTCATCATCGGTAGCACAGTACATCCCAAGCAAATATTCGAGCACATATACGGGAACATTTGCCCCCTCTTTGATTTTCTGAGTTAAATCCTTTCGAACCACCCTGCCCGGAAAGTAATAATTCAACTTTTCATTTAAATCCTTATCTGTTTCGTTCATGTTCTTTTCACCTGCCTCCGCCTTTTTATAAACCAAAATCATTGCTGAATAACAAATCTATAACAAAAGGAATTTGCTCGTATATCTTCTCCACAGTTTCCTCTTCATCTTCTAATATCAAATAATATTTTTTATTTTTATCATAGGCCATATCTTTTAAAGTAAATTTTTCTCTGTAGGTACGCTCCTGAGGATTTCTCGACCTGCTGTCGGCAATTATGATATTTTCATTTGATATACGATTGCCTTCTTCATCTACAAAATATAACCTCAATCTTAACTGAGTCTTCTTGTCCTCCGCTAATTCTGTTTGGAAAAATTCAAGATAGGTAATTCTATTTGTGATTTTCCTTGAAATATTGGTCAATTTCACTTCAACCTTGGTAGCCTTATATTCGTCTTTACGAATATTCCTAAATCTGATTACAGGTATAATTATCTCCTGTAAAGATGCTCCTCCGTGTACATAGTTGGCTCCCGCACCCTGAACTTTGTATCTTATAACACCCTTAGGCACAACAGCTCTGAGTCTCGTTTCATCTCCTAATAGATAGTTCATGGATATAGATAATGTATCGTCCAACAAGGTATCAGATTCCGCCAACATATGTCTTCTTCCTGCATCTAAAGCCTCTATGTTGTGTTTTCCTATCTTATCTACTTCTGTCAGCGGCGAACGCCTGTAAATGAAACCATGATCCGCCGTGATAATAATATTTATTGCACTTACATTATTGACAAGATTTTTGACCAAAAGAACCAGTTCTTCAAAAGCCTTTTCCACGGCATTAAAAACTTCCCTTTCCGTTAGGGATACCTCCCCTACGGCATCTATTGCGTTGTGATAAATATAAATTAATTTTCTTCCCTCAAAAGCTTCCTTGTAATCTATCCTTTTCATATCCACCATGTCCTGAAACAAAATTGCCTGTGCATCCCTGTGAAAATTCCTCAATATTTTTTTTCTATTTTCCGTACCTTGAGTGCTCATATTATCAACTATGGCTTCGCCTTTTTCGTCAACTGCTAAAATCTTCCCCGGCAACAAACTTGCCATGCCGAATTTGGTGGTTGAAGGAACAACCCCTTGCATAAATTCTATCTCTGCTGCTCCTCTTATTTCTTTGTTGATAA
>CAYOGD010000128.1:0-4103 GCA_964403395.1 uncultured Alkaliphilus sp. | reverse complement strand
ACCGGTGTTGCGGTTCTTTAGGGCTTATAGAAATATTTCAATAAAAAGGAATTGGCCTTATTAGATTAATTCCTTTTTATTATTTGCTTGTATAGGGCAGGAGCGCACAGCCCATGAATGTTTTATATCGATGGCGGCGTGGAGTCGCTCAGCCTACTGATATTTTTATCTATGTCGATTCGAAGGCACACAGGCCGGGGACGCAGCCGCAATAGTGTCCGAATAATTTTAGATTCATTGTCCGGATGCGTCGGAATACGCCGGGGTATTCGGGCGTGAGCAGGTTATAGGTGCTTAGCACCTTCCTTAATAATTTCGGCCTTAAAAATCTTTTTATAATAATTATAATAATCTCTTATTTCTTTGATTATACCTGTTTCATATGAGTTATTCGTAAGTTCGGTTTTCAAGTTATCGATGAGCATATCAACTTCTCTGTTTGTTTGTCGTTCCATGCTATTGGCTAAATTTATATATTTGGGGGCCATGCCAAGAAGAGCGGTTCTTTTCGAACCGTTTTTAATATACTCTTCTATTGCCTCGTCCATCAAAGAATAAAGTTTGTTTTCTTGTTCATGTTGTAATTTTTCAAATTTGCTCTTATATATCCCCACGATGTAGTTATAGGACGGTTTTTCCGTGTTATCGAGAAAATTTGATTCGATATTGCTTGTAGTCTCATTTAGAAAATCGGGCTCCCTACCGGTTAAATTTTCATCTTTTTGTATATATTCTCTATTTTCTTCATTTTCCTCGATTGCCTCTATGCCTTCAAATGGGTTTTTAATGATGGCATCTGTATTGGGGTTATGCACGGGCGGGTTTGTTATAGTCTTATAAATCGAGTAATAATTGGAGAAAAAAATAGCGAATATCAATGTAGGAATAAGTATTATCAGCAACAGTAAATATTTTTTAAAGTCTCCGAAGGAGTTTTTCATATAGTTTTACCTCTCATTCAATAATAATATAGTTTTATTATAGCTTATATTTGATTATTTTATCAAAATTTTCATAAATTATAACAATTGATGGTGTATTATATGATGTATCGAACCTACATATGTTATCTGTATCACAGTGAACCAAATATAATTCTCGAACAGGTTTTCCGAGGGGTAAATTTTATGATTTAATCCAACTCGCGAGACAAATCGTTGATGGGCTGAATGCAACATTCACATTGCATATTTATAGTTATAGATGTATAATGTTAAAAAGGATATATGATGCATAATTATTAACCAAGGGGGAGTTAAAAGTGAAAAAGTTTTCAAGAATGGCGGCCATTATATCGTTTATTCTAATAATGGCACTATTGTTTACTGCTTGCAGTAAAAAGGTTTCGATAGGGGTAGAAGAAAATGGGGCTCAACCGCCTGTAGATACAGATGTGGAACAGCCACCTGCCGACGATGAATCACCTAAGATAAAGGAGATAAAGCAAGCGGGCAAAATAGTTTTAGGTACAAGCGCGGACTATCCACCATACGAATTTCATAAAGAGATAGACGGCAAGGACACCATAGTGGGTTTCGATATTGAAATTGCAAAGGAAATAGCAAAAGATTTAGGCGTAGAGTTAGAAATAAAAGACATGGATTTTGATGGGCTTCTATTAGCATTAAATGCCGAGAAGGTGGATTTTGTAATAGCCGGTATGACACCAAAACCGGAAAGAGATGTGGAATTTTCAAAGATATATTATAAAGCATTGCAAGGCATATTGATTCACGTAGATAATAAAGACGTGTATAAAACCATAGATGACCTTACGGGCAAAAGAATAGGTGCGCAAAAAGGCGCGATACAGGAAGATCTTGCTAAGGAAGAAATAAAAGATTTAAAATTAAAAGCGCTGGCCAAAATACCGGATCTGGTACTTGAAGTAAAGCATAAGAAAATAGATGCTCTGGTTATGGAGATGCCGGTAGCGGAAGCCTATGCAGCCAACAATGATGATCTGTTCTTAATGCCTGTAGAGCTTATTGATGAAGAGGGCGGCTCGGCTGTAGCAGCTAAAAGAGGAGAAAAAGGCTTAATAGATTTTGCTAATAAAACATTGGATAGATTGGAAAAAGACGGTTCTATAGAAAAATTTGTAATTGAAGCCGTAGAGATGGTCGAATAGTATAATAAGTTTAATGCAGTGTATCGTATACAGATGGAGTCTTATTCCATCTGTATATTTCTGAAAACATAGCATTTCAAACCTGTTGCGAAAGGAAAAGCTAAAATGAATTTCAGTTTTCTACCTAAGTATTATAATTTTTTTATAATCGGAGCTAAGAACACAGTGCTGCTTGCAATTTTTACGGTAATTTTAGGTGTGGTATTAGGTGTATTTTTAGCTTTAATGAAAATTTCACGAAATAAGATATTGAATTTTGTTTCAACAGCTTATATAGAAGTTATCAGAGGGACACCGCTGCTGGTACAAATATTTATAATTTATTATGGATTGCCGGCTATAGGAATAAATTTTCCCGCTCCTGCTTTCCTGGGAGAATATGGGGAAGAATTTGTAGCCGGTATTGTTGCTTTATCTATAAATAGCGGGGCCTATGTGGCGGAGATCATACGTTCCGGTATTCAATCCGTAGACAAGGGGCAGACGGAGGCTTCCAGGTCCCTGGGCTTATCCTATAATTCTACTATGAGACATATTATAATACCCCAGGCACTCAAAAATATTTTACCTGCTTTAGGTAACGAATTTATAGTTGTTATTAAGGAATCCTCAATAGTATCCGTAATCGGTATACACGAGCTCATGTATAATGCAAATACTGTGAGGGGTAATACATTTATACCGTTAGAGCCCTTATTAATTGCAGCTGCTATCTATTTTGTCCTGACCTTTACATTGTCTAAATTTTTAGGCATAGCTGAAAGGAGGATGAGAGTAAGTGATTGAGGTAAAAGAACTTATAAAGGATTTTGGCAAACTGAAGGTTTTAAAAGGCATAGATGCCCATATTAAAAAAGGGGAAGTTGTGGTAATCATCGGCCCCAGCGGTTCAGGGAAGAGCACTTTTTTGAGATGCCTCAATCTGCTCGAAGAGCCTACGGGGGGAGAAGTGATATTTGAGGGAAAGAAAATAAATGATAAGAAGACAGATGTAGATTTATTGAGACAAAATATAGGGATGGTATTTCAACAGTTTAATCTGTTTCCACATATGACGGTTTTAGAAAATATTACCCTGGCACCTGTTAAACTCAAAAAGGCATCTAAAGAGGAAGCCAAAAAAATAGCCGTAGATTTATTAAATCAGGTAGACTTAGAAGACAAAGCGGAAGCATATCCTAACCAATTATCCGGCGGGCAAAAACAGAGGATAGCAATAGTTAGGGCTTTGGCGATGTCACCTGATGTGATGTTGTTTGATGAGCCGACTTCATCACTGGATCCCGAAATGGTGGGGGAAGTGCTGGAGGTGATGAGGGAACTGGCAAGGGATGAAATGACAATGATAGTGGTCACCCATGAGATGGGTTTTGCCAGAGAAGTAGGTACCAGGCTCATGTTTATGGATGACGGCAAAATCGTGGAGGAAGGCATACCGAAAGAGGTTTTTGATAATCCCCAACACCAGCGGACAAAGGATTTTTTGAGGAAAGTGTTGTAGTATAGCATGCCCAATTATTGGAATTGTGGTATAATACTATTAGGCCATATATGGGAGGAAATAGCAATGTCCAAAAATATAACCAATGAACAGTTATTCGAATTTATGACGAAGATATATAGTGATTTAGATGGAAAAATTGGTAATATGAATAAAGAGATGCAAGAAGGATTTGTAGAGGTGAAGAATGAAATTAAAAAAGCAAGTATCAAAATTGACCACGAAGTTATGCCTAAAATAAATGCTTTATTTGATGGTTATAAACAAAATTCGGATAAATTGAACAGGATTGAGAAAGAAGTATCAAAACATGAAGAAATAATACTCGGAAGGCTAAAGTGATGAATGGGAAATGAAGTAGGTACCGGGAGAATCCCGGTACCTTTCTTATCTCAAAAATCCTCCTAAAATAGTCTCTTCGGCTTCCTCTTCCGAAAGGCCGAGGCTCATCAGTTTTATCAATTGGTCGGA
>CAYOGD010000127.1:0-4157 GCA_964403395.1 uncultured Alkaliphilus sp. | reverse complement strand
AATATCATAATAAAAATCATGTATCATCATATTTCTACATAATCCCTCAATTTCCTCTCTCTACCATAAGAAAATCAAAGTTTCTCAGAAACTATGAAACCATGGGGTCAGGTACAGTGGTTTTTCTTACGCTGAGGATCAAAAGAACCAGGATGTCTAACCCAGCGGTTCAAGGGCCATGGGGTCACAAGGGCCATGGGGTCAGGTATAGTGGTTCTTTTAGTGGCTTTTTTATTTATTTAATATGCTGTACAGATCTTCTAAAACTTTTTTCGCTTTACCCTCTATTGTCAAATCAAATTTATGAGCCCTTTTTCCTATATCATCGTTAATGTAAACTGTTTTTCCCCTTGCAAGCCTTGGGATTTTGTTAACCGGATAAACTTCTAAGCTGGTTCCTATAACAATAAGAACATCTGAATCCTGTACTTTATCTAAAGCCTTGTCCCAGATATCCTCAGGCAGAGGTTCCCCAAATAAAACTACATTAGGCCTCAGGGCTGTTTTGCCGCAATGCCCACAATGGCTTTTCTGCAGAAACTCCACAGGGCTGGCTGAATGCCCGCAATAATTACAACGAAAAGTTTGAGTATTCCCGTGTAGCTCGTACACATTTTTACTCCCTGCCATAGCGTGTAGCCCTGAAACATTTTGTGTGGCGATAGCATCTATCAATCCCTTCTCTTCCAACTCAGCCAGAATATAATGCCCCCTATGCGGTTCGCAAGCCTTCAACAATTCTAACCCTTTACTAAAAAATTTATGAAGGAGAGAATAGTTTTCATAAAAACTGTCTATGTTTGCCACGGTTATTGGGTCTATTTTTTCCCATAATCCGTTTTTGCTCCTAAAATCCGGGATATTACTCTCAGTATCCATTCCGGCCCCGGTAAGCACCATTACACCATTGGCACTTTTCATGAGATCGCTTAGTTCTATTATCTTATTTTTCATTATTATCCGCTCCCTTGTTTTTCATCTGTATTTTTATTATACCCGAGGGGGTTCTCTATGTTTGGGTACAGATAAGGACCTTCTCCTGTTTTTTTATCTATATTTTCATTATACCCCATAGGATTGTACATAAAAAGCCATCGTAAAAAACCATAGGCATAAAAATCACGAAAGACCGCGGGAAAAAACACAGCGATATATACTGTGGCCTTAAAAGAGCCGGGGTGCCTGACACCGTGGTTCCTCAGCATGGTTCCTTAAGACACCTTGATCCTAGAAAGAGCCGGGGTGCCTGACACCATGGTTCCTGAGATACCGTGGTTCCCGACACCGTGGCCCTTAGTGGGGTCCCCACCCATTCTATGAGACACCCTTATCTTGGCGCACTGCCCGACATCGCGATTCCTAGATATCCGATACCGTGGTTCTTCGCGGTGTACAAACAACCCATCCGCCTATCCTACATAGTAAGCACCAATTTATATATCCCTCAATATACTATAATATAGCATGATTTCACAGTATATCTGCCATAATTGACAGTATCAGATTGTAGGAAAAACAGAAAACGTTCAACTGTTTTGCATTATTCTCATAATAAAGGAGGGAATTAAATTATGTATTATGATCAAAATTATTGCTTCAATGATAACACTTGCCCCAGCGGCACTACATCATATATTGTAAAAGCAGGGGATACTTTTTATAAAATAGCTATGTCTCACAACGTATCCCTTGAATCCTTGTTAGCTGCCAATCCCGGGATTGATCCTGATAGATTATGCATGGGCCAAATGATATGCATACCTGGAAGTCCTACGCCACCACCTCCATCAACACAATGCCCATTATTAAGATTTGGTAGTTTGGGGCCTTCCGTAAGACGTTTACAGCAACTTTTAAGTGATAGAAATTATTACCCTGTTTTTAGTGTTGATACACTGACTGCTCTTATGTCCTTCCAAAGGGATGCAGGTCTTAATGTAGACGGAGTAGCAGATATAGAAACATGGACCGCACTTGGTGTGGACTGTACCCCCATACCGGTTGTTTGCCCCGAAGGAACAATGTCTTATGAAATTCAAGCCGGAGATACCTTTTTTACTCTTGCTAAAAAATTCAACACAACAGAAACAGCTATTGCCGAAGCTAATCCAAATGCAGACCCGAACTTCTTGCAAATAGGTCAAATAATTTGCATCCCTAAATAAGCGAGACTAGGATACGCTTTAACAAAAAACCACGGGATAGTTCTCCCTGGCTAACAAAGGCTAGCCGGTAGGGGCTATCCCCTGTTGCATAGCCTCGTCCCAGGCGGAAGAGACTACCCCACGGTTTCCGCAACTCTGATCCTGTTGGAGGAGACAACCCAATGATTCCCACAGTCTTAATCCTGATGAAGGGACTACCCGATAATTTTCGCAGCTCTAATATTGACGGAGAAGACTACCTGATAATTTCCGTAACCCCGTTCCCGACGGACATTCCCATCATATGTTTAAATTAGAAAGAACCACAGTACCTGTCACCATGGTTCTTTTTTAAGGCCCAATGTCTGATCAAAAAGAGCTAAGATGTCCGGCACCTATAAAAAGCCAGAGTACCTACGCCTCCTTATCTTATCTGATTATATATTTCCCCCACGTATTGATGATAGTCGTCTCGAAAATCAAGGAACAATTGATTATCTTTTTCTACGGCCGATTTATATGCAGCCCAAGAATACCACATCATCGCCGCCACAGCACATAAGCCCAGCAGATAATCTTGCTCCTCGGCGGTCGGTTTTCTACCCAAATAATACTCCAACATCAATAGGGCATCATTTTGTCGATATTCTGCATCCACGCAAAATGTTGCAACATCTTCAAAAGGATTCCCTATAGCAGGAAACTCCATATCTATCAATATAGGGTACGGGTATTCTTTTGTTATGAGTACATTGTTGATAGATGCATCACCATGAGTAAAACATAATCTTGTATTGGCGGAAGCCACGCGTTTCCTGAACTGCCTCATATCCTCCAAATAATCATCAAAACCATTTAAATAGTATTTTTCCCCGCCTACCTCATAGACGTACGTTCTATATCTCTCCATTCTATCAAACAACGTATCAACAAACGGAAAATCGATTTTTTGCTCGTGTAATTTGCGTAATGTATGCATACTTGCAGCGAGCTCATCTTTATTGTCTGAGGAAGGAATTCTACTCTCCGAATAATATTTGCTTATTTTTATGCCGGTGTCCTCGGACAAAAATATAACCTCATCCGTAATTTTGAAGGGAGCAAGCAGCTTATATGCCAGCGCTTCCCTGCTTCTGTCGCAAAACCGCTCGGTGCCCGGACCCGGTATACGATACAGATATGATTGCTTGTTTGCTACAATAACAAAATTGCTGTTGTTGGCACTGCGCCCCGGATTGATGTATATTTTCTCTATATCGCCGACAGAAACACCAAGGGCGGTGCAAAAAATATCAATATGTTTTTCGTCTAATAGATCAAACCCTTTTTCTTTCATTGTGTGCCCCTTTTCTGTGAAATTGTGCGCCCATTTTCTACAAAATTATGTGTCTTTTTCTCTGAAATTGTGCGTCCATTTTCTTTTAAATTATGTGTTATCAAAATAAACCTTATATAAAAAATTTTATTTTATCAATTGCAACTCTTCAAGGTTTTAATGTATTATAGCATTTTTTGAAGAAATTTAAAAATAAATGGAGCGCTTCCTAAAAATCGGGCCCTAGCACCCGATCTTAAAGTGTAAACTACCGTATCGGTTCGCAGAGCCCGGTTCGGTTTATTAAAAAGCCATAATATCTAATTTCCAATCCGCTTAAAAAGAGCCGGGGAACCTGTCATCTATGGCACTGTGACCCATCCTCATGATTCGTGTATTTCCGCAGATTCGAAATAGCTGGGAGACCCGGCGTCGTGGCTCATCTAAAGATCTCCAACCTTTTTAATTCTACAATCCTTTTCAATGCATTCATGCACTGATTCAGACATAATTATGTTCTATTCGGTGGCCTAGGGCCATGATACTGATAATATTGACATTCTATCCTGCCATTATAAAGTTTTCTTCTCCTATCTGCTTTTTTGCCGTACAGTTGTTCAAATCCTCTGTAAGAAGTAATTACATATTTGGACCATGTTTCCATTTGATTAAAAACCCTACCCATGGTTTTATATAAT
>CAYOGD010000126.1:0-4166 GCA_964403395.1 uncultured Alkaliphilus sp. | reverse complement strand
AACAACTATTCTTTAAATGTATATTTAGGGAATAGTTGTTGTATTGATATAACTATTGATATAACTGCTGTATCTATTGCTATGCTTTGCCCCTAGCCCCCTACTGTATTTAAAAGTTAATCAGGTATATCTTGATCAAGTGCATCCTGTATGAATATACGCAGTATGCAAGCCCTGCACCTCACTGTATTTAAAAGTTAATTTTACTACACTACATTGTTATTTCATACTGCATAAGGAATCAACATGAAATTAATTTTACTACGTTTCATTGTTAGCTTATATTGTTGGCTTATATTGTTGGCTTATATTGTTGGCTTATATTGTTGGCTTATATTGTTGGCTTATATTGTTAGCTTATATTATTAGCTTATATTATTAGTTTATATTATTAGCCTATTATTATTAGTCTATATTGTACAAGGAGTTGATATGATGTCAAAACGTCCATCTATAATTGTACATAATAAATCCGACAAACCGGATAATATTGTTATAAAACAAAACTACCTCATTGAAAATTGCCTTGAGATTCAGGAACAGCTCCCCCGGTTCATGAGAGATTTTTTTATATATCTGAAAAATGGCGTAGCCCTTACCAGTCGATTGGCCTATTTAAATGATATATTATTCTTTTGTAATTATCTGATTTCCGAAACCGCTCTTACCGATGCAGATACTGTTGGGGATATTACCGCTGCGGATTTTAATAAGATTACCGCTAAACATATCAATAGATTTATTGGGGACTATTGTAGCAGATATACGATAAGGGATGAAGATTCCATAAGAGTAATAGAAAATAATAATCGTGCCTTGAGCAGAAAAAAGTCATCATTATCCGTATTATTTAAATTTCTTTACAGGGATGAGGTTATAGAAAATGATATTACGGATGGTTTCAACCCAATTCACCTTCCGAAGCCGCAGCCCGACGCCATAAAAAGATTAGATATTGATGAAGTAGCTATCATGCTGGATATCGTGAATACCGGGGCACATCTCTCCAAGGGAGAAAAAAAATATTGGAAAAAGACCAGGTTGAGGGATAAGGCAATTCTCGTGTTATTTGTTACATATGGCCTGAGATTAAGCGAACTTGAACAGTTAAATATATCATCATTCAATTTCAACAGAGGAGAATTCAAAATTTATCGCAAACGCGGCAAGGAGGCCATAATGCCCACTAACAGGACATGTGAGATTGTAATTAAAGATTATATAGAAAATGAACGCACCTCATCTGATATGTTAGATGACGAATATAAGGATGCCCTGTTTTTATCCTTACAAAATAGGCGCATGACGGCGAGGGCCATCAGAAATCTTGTAAAAAAATATACCTCCATCGTATTAGGTACGACGAGAGATAAAGGTTACAGCCCTCACAAGCTCAGGGCTACCGCCGCCACCTCGTTAATTCAACAGGGATTTTCCATATATGATGTTCAGGAATTGCTGGATCATGATAATATAACCACAACACAGCTTTATTCCGCCCGCAGAAAAGATGCAAAGAGAGAAATAATAAAGAATTTTGAATGGATCGATGAATAGAATTTTTGATGAACAAAATTCCTGTGGAATATTTTATCGAACAAACGTTTGATGTTTCATTCAATATATGATATACTTTAATAGTCAAAATCAATTATTATGCATAAGTTTAATAATGCGTCGCTGATACAAGCCCGGTTGTCTAACAAAATTTAATATAACAATACACGTTCATTTAGTTTCGAATATGAATAATTCCTACAGCTTATTCCAATGAAAAATACTACAATCTGCACCCACGGGCACTTCTGTTTATATTCCTGCGGAGCAAATTAAGGAAGCAAACTTGCTTCGCTTCGAACATGCAGATTGCTTCACGTATTTTTCATCTTCATTCGCTGGGAATTATAGTCATATTCTCAAATGCATTCACTTAGTATTTTATATTAAATTTTAAGATAATTTCTGCTCTCATAGTTAGGATGAAACAAGGGCTGAAAGTGCTTTCCTGCTTTTTAAAATAGCTGTATATTACAAAACGAATCGCTTTTGAAATTTTGTAATGGTTTCCAGTGACCTGCCTGTCCAGCTACGTCTGGGAGAGTAAAAAACCGTAGGTTGGATCTTATTCCATGAGAAAGGAATTTTAAAATGTATGAAGATTTGAGTCAAAAGCAATCAGAAATATTGAATTACATAAAGGCGGAAATAAATCAAAAAGGGTACCCCCCTTCCGTAAGAGAGATATGTAAAGCCGTAGGTTTAAAATCGACATCTACGGTCCACAGTCATTTGACCACATTACAGGAAAAAGATTATATCCGGAGAGATGCTACTAAACCGAGAGCAATAGAAGTTTTGAGTGATGATCCTTTCAGGCATTTATCATACAATAAGGAGATTGTCAATGTACCCGTTGTCGGGAGAGTGACTGCGGGTGAGCCTATTTTAGCAGTTGAAAATGTTGAGGATGTATTCCCCCTGTCTGTTGATTTTGTCAACAATAGAGATGTTTTTATATTGATAGTTAAAGGTGACAGCATGATTGAGGCCGGTATATTGGACAATGACTATGTGATAGTCGGAAAACAACCTGTCGCTGCAAACGGGGATATAGTAGTTGCCCTTATCGAAGATGAAGTCACTATAAAACGGTTTTATCGGGAAGCCGATCATATAAGGCTCCAGCCGGAAAACAGCCTGATGGAACCTATCATACTGAGGGATGTAACTATTTTAGGCAAAGTGATAGGGACATTCAGAAAAGTTTAAGAAGAGTTTAAGAGGATAAATTTATCCTCTTAATTTTTTTACGTTCCATTTTGTTATGATGTAATTTAAAAATTGTTGTTCTTGATAATCCTATGGCCTTGTGTTTTTGTAGCAACAAAAAACCTGTGTAACGAAAATAATCCAAAGGAAATATTGACCCGAAGAATTTTGATAAGTCCATCAGATTATTATGAACACAGGCATAATGTTAGATTTAATTGAACCGCCGTATACGGAACCGTATGCCTGGCGGTGTAAGATAAGGGGGAATTTATTTTCCCCTGTTCTGTTCAATTGTTATTTGATTATTCTATATGTTATTGAACTTCCCTATGGAGGATATATCTATTAACTGATTTTGCTTATATTTTTTAATGCCAATAAGGCCCCCAGTTTAGCATGTTCATAGGTCAATCCTCCTTGATAATAGACTATATACGGCTCCCTGATAGGTGCATCCGCACTCAGTTCGATTGAGGACCCCTGTACAAAGGCACCTGCAGCCATAATTACCGGGTCATCATATCCGGGCATGGCCCAAGGTTCCGGGCTCACGTAGGAATCCACCGGTGCGGCTTCCTGTATCCCCTTACAAAAGGCAATGACCTTCTCTGCATTTCCCAGCTTAATCAATTGAATGATGTCACTTCGGGCAGCATTATATTTCGGTTTTACCTCATATCCCATCTCCTCGAATAATTTGGAGCAAAATATTGAACCCTTTATAGCTTCACTGACAATATGGGGCGCTAAAAATAACCCCTGAAACATCTGCCTCGACAATCCGAATGTTAATCCGCATTCCTTACCTACCCCGGGGGATGTTAGCCTATAGGATATCTCTTCAATGAGATCTTGTTTTCCAACGATATATCCGCCCGTCAAAACAATACCCCCACCCGGATTCTTGATCAAAGAACCGGCAAGGAGATCCGCGCCTACTTCCGTAGGTTCTCTTTCTTCTAAAAATTCACCGTAACAATTATCGATCATACAGATCACTTTATCATTTTTTCCTTTGGCAATACTTACTATTCTTTCTATGGTATCGATATCCACTGCCGGCCTGAAACTATAACCGGTGGATCTTTGAATATAGACTAAGGTCGTCTTTTCAGTAACTTCCTTTTCTATGGCATCAAAATCGACGGTACCGTCATCCATAAAATCGATCTGTTTATAAATAACGCCTATATTTTTTAGACTTCCTTTATAATTTCCCCTCAGCCCTATAAGTTCATTCAATGTATCGTAGGGGTTGCCCGTTACCGATATGATCTCATCACCCGAATGGAGCAACCCGGATAGGCATAAACTCAATGCATGGGTCCCGTTTGCGATAGTAGGCCTGACTATGGCATCCTCCGTGAAAAAAACTTTTGCATATATTTCTTCTA
>CAYOGD010000125.1:0-4216 GCA_964403395.1 uncultured Alkaliphilus sp. | reverse complement strand
TCCAACTCTTCTGCAGTATATTTATCACCGCGGCTTTTAGCCAGATGAAACTTGGTTTTTATCTTGGATGAGTCCCGGCCTGCTCTATATGCAGTTGGCTTTTTATCTTCCGGTTTTAATTTCTCCAGATCATCTATATTTTTAACCCCTTTATTGTACCAATCCTTCAAAATACTATTAAAATAATTGATATTAGGATTGGAGGTTTTAGTAGACATTTTACAGGCTTCTAAGACTAAATCAATATCAAAATTAAATGTATCTATCCAAGTATCCATGATTTTCATCGCTTCTTCCGAGGGTTGCGAAGGAAAGCCAAGGGCTTTATATACCCTGCTATAAAATCCATACCTGTCCCCGTGTTTTATGAGATGCTCCTGCAGCTGTTCCACCGTAAGTATTCCTTGGTCATACCAAGTTCTAACCACACCGAATGAAAAACTTAAAATATTTCTTATATATTTTATATCTTTTTGTTTATCGGAGTAGCGGAAAGCCTCCACTATAAGGGGAGGCTCGATATTATATTTATAGAGCAATTCAACAATTTTCAGCTTTTCATTAGGAACTAATTCCCTGGCAATAATCTTGTTTATTTCTACGAACATATCCCTTATTTCCGGAATCTTATTAGCTTCTACTAAGTCGGTAGGAGATAGGGAATAGGAACCACGTTGTTTTTTATCAACGCTGTTTTTTTGTGGGGTATCATACGAAGGTTTATAATTATTATCGATATAAAGTTGCTTTAAATTGACAAATTCTACGGTATAGTTGTTCTCGTCCTCATCCTCCGATTTATGTTTTATTATAATATTTTTATCCTCCCAAAAATCCCAGGCAGAGAGCACATCGGACAGAGGAATGTTGAGATGCCTTGCAATAGATGAATTATTTACATTCATATCAGGCTCGCGATTTAGAGCATATTTATAGCCCAGCAGATATACCTGTACAAAGGTCCCATTTGCCATGGGCATATAAATATCTATGAAAATATTTTCAATAGGCGTATCTCCCAAATCCATAGAAGTACTTCCCTTGATAAAAGACATAACTATCACTCCATTTTATTATAGCCCCATATACATAATTTTAAAATTCAATAAAGCTCTTCTGTTTATTTATAATTATATCACATAACTATATTTTCTGTTTGAGGCCACTGAAAAAGTCTCTTACTGTTTTCGGTGTTCAAGTAAAATGGCGTTTAATCGCCATGCAGAGTGCAAACCTTAATCTTTATTTTTGATAAGGCAGATGATCTGTCTATCCTTACAATAATTTTATAATATATTAAATGGGAATTATGTAATAAAATAAAATCTTTGAAATAAAATTTTAGTGATATGCCAAATAATCGGGGAGGTAATTAAAATGAGGGTCAGCAAGACAATTTCTAGAAAATTGCACCTATTAGCTATCATATTTATAACATTTACATTATCAGTATCGGTACATTATATATTGGACACGGGTCAGGCACAGAAAGTTTTCAGAACATTTACAAAATCGGAGCAAATCCCCCAATACATAATAAATGCTGTATTTGACGAAAAGAACATGTTGATAGAGGCAAAACAACGGATATATTATGAAAATACAACAGAGAGAACAATAAAAGACCTATATTTTCATCTATACGCTAACGCTTTCAAGGATAGCAGCACAGCCCCTTTTGAAGCCGGGGACATGGAGAAGGCATATCCTAATGGGTTTGACGAGGGTTGGATAGAACTTATAAGTGTAAAAAGAGGAAACAAAAAAGTGAATTATAAAATTATGGGTGAAGGAAATACAAATCTGAGGATCACACCTAAAAACCCCATTGAACCCGGCACATCCATTGAACTGACCATGAAATTCAAGGTCAAACTTCCTAATTCCATAGGGCGAATGGGTTATGGTGAAAACACTGTAAATATAGCAAATTGGTATCCGGTGCTATCTGTGTTGGATGAAAACGGATGGAATCTGGAACCTTATCATAGTATAGGAGATCCGTTTTATAGCAATATGTCGGGGTATAGTGTGAATATATCCATTCCGGAACAATACAAACTGGCTTCCACCGGAGATATTATAAAAGTAAATACGGACAAAAACGGGAAAACATATAAGATAAAGGCTGATAACGTGAGGGATTTTGCCATTGTTTTGAGCAAAAAGTTTTCCATAAACAGAGGGGACATGGATGGCACGGAAGTGATCTCTTATACTATCGATGGGCTTAAGAATGAGCAGGCATTAAACTACGGGATGGATGCCCTGAAAATATTTAATAGAAGTTTTGGGAAATATCCCTATAAACAGCTATCTGTAGTAGCCTGTGATTTTTTTGTAGGCGGGATGGAGTATCCGAATTTAGTCATGATAGGGCAAATGCTCTATGAGATAAATGAAGATTTTCCTCTAGAATATGTGATTGCACATGAAATAGCGCACCAATGGTGGTATGGTATAGTTGGGAATAACGAAATAAAGGAACCTTGGTTGGATGAGGCCCTTACAGAATATTCCACCCTTATGTATTTTGAAGAAAAATACGGGGGGCATATCAAGGAACAGGTATATGAAAAGATGATAAAGGCCCAGTATGAAGATTTTTTAGGCAGGAGATTAGGCAAGGACGGGGGCATATTAAAAAGCTTGGATGAATTTGATGACCAGTTACAATATAGCAGTATAGTATATGGAAAAGGTGCCATGTTTATAAGGGAACTCAGAAGAGAAATGGGGGATGAGGCTTTTATAAAGGCCTTAAGGGAATATTTCGATACGTATAAGTTTAAAAACGCATCGACAGAAAATTTCTACAATATATTACAGAAAAATACAGATAAGGATCTAAAAAAAGAATTTTCAAAATGGCTAAATTTTAAAATTGAATAATATTTGTCCCTAAGGGGTAAGCTAAGGCTTATAATATGAGCCTTCTTACCCTTTTTTAATGTTTAGATGTTGTCAAAAAAAATAGAAAATTATATTTTACAAAGTTATATTTTGTGGTATAATGGACAAGGTAATTGTTACAAAAAGGTTACAAAGTTTTTAAGTAACCCTTAAGAAGACAAAATCAAACTATGTTTAAGGATTGCTTAGGCATTTTGAGAGGAGAACCGGGGATGAAAAATAATATGGATGATGAGTCTGAAGATTTGTCGCAAAAAATCATGCAGGAAATTAAGTTGCTCTACGGCAAATGCAGAAATATAGCACTCAATACATTTCAAAACACATTTGACAGCATAAAAAACAATTCAGTTTGCAAAAAGCTTGGGAAAAACAGAGAATTTATATACAAAATAATCGGAGGAACGATTGTATCTTTAGCTTTAACATCTTTTATCTTTTTAAAGGCTAATAATTCGTACATAGCTTATAGTGTAGAGGTAGACGATGATGTTCTGGCTGTAGTCAGGGCCGAAGATGATTTCGTAAATGCATTAGAAACAGTTAAAGAAGAGGTTCTGTCATTATATGGCCAGGAAGCGATATTAGATGAAAAACCTGTTTTTATCAAAACAAAAGCTAAGAAAGAACAAATAACGCAGTATGAGGATATGATAAGAAATATCAAATCACGATTTGACATTAAATTAAAAGCTACGGCTATTAAAGTCGATGGAGAAGAAATAATAATTGTTAAAAATGGCGAAATTGCCGATAGAATATTGGATAGTATCAAAGATTCTTTTATCGATGAAGAAGGGACAAAATATGATTATGTTGATTTTGTGGAAAAAGTAGAGGTTATAGATATAGCTGTGGATTTCGGTGATATTATGGATGAAGAAGGGGCATTGAAATTAATAGCAATCGGTACGGATGAAGAAAAAATTCATAAGATAGAAAAAGGGGAGAATACATGGACCATAGCCCTAAAATATGGACTTGATATGGATGACATAACGAAAGCCAATCCCGGTATAGACCCCAAAAGGCTGCAAATCGGACAGGAAATCAGCTTAGTAGTACCAAAACCTTTGGTCTCCGTTGAAACTAAAGAATATATAGAACTTGTAGAGAGGATACCATTTGAAACCGAATATGAGCAAACCGACGTCTTATATAAAGGGGATAAAAAAATAATAGCTCATGGTGAAGAAGGGGAACGTGAAATAAAGGGATATTTGATCAGAGAGAATGGTGTAGAAACTGATAGAGAAATAGTGGAAGAAAAAATTCTCTCGGAACCTAAGATTAGGGTTATAGC
>CAYOGD010000124.1:0-4225 GCA_964403395.1 uncultured Alkaliphilus sp. | reverse complement strand
CATTTAATAGAAAAGACTAAAAAACCTATACAGACAGCTATAAGCGATGCCGGTTTATCGGCTGATGATCTTGATAAGGTGATCCTGGTCGGTGGTTCGACCAGAATTCCGGCAGTACAACAGCTTGTAAAAAACATTACGGGCAAGGATCCGCATAAGGGGATTAATCCGGACGAATGTGTTGCACTGGGTGCGGCTATTCAAGCGGGTGTGCTTACGGGAGAAGTCAGAGATGTGTTATTATTGGATGTAACCCCGTTATCTTTAGGGATTGAGACATTAGGTGGGGTATCTACAAGATTGATAGAGAGAAACACAACAATACCTACAAGGAAGAGCCAGATTTTTTCTACTGCCGAAGATAACCAACCTGCTGTTGATATTCACGTGTTGCAGGGGGAAAGACAGATGGCACAGGACAATGTTACCCTGGGAAGGTTTAAATTGGATGGTATAGCGCCGGCACCAAGGGGCATTCCTCAAATTGAGGTTGCTTTTGATATTGATGCTAACGGTATTGTAAATGTTTCCGCCAAGGACCTGGGGACAGGCAAAGAGCAAAAAATAACAATAACCGCATCAACTAATTTGACTGATGAGGAGATTGAAAGAAAAATCAAGGAATCAGAGCAATTTGCGGAAGAGGATAAGAAGCGTAGGGATACAATAGAAACGAAAAATCAGGCAGATAGTTTGATATATCAATCGGAAAAGACATTAAAGGAGATGGAAGGCAAGATAGATCCGGAAGAAGAAGCAAAGGTAAAAACGGAGATAGAAGGATTGAAAAAAGCGGTGGAAAGTGATAATGTAGAAAGCATAAAACAATCGATTGAGGATTTGAGTGCCGCATTTGCACCGATATCACAAAAAATGTATGAGCAAGCGGCACAGGAACAGCAGGCCGAAGGCGATACACAGGGTGGGGGCGCTACTGATAAAGAAGATGTAGTTGATGCGGAATATGAAGTTGTAGATGAGGATGAGCCTGAAGAAGATTAAAACCGATAACATTTCACTAGCTGAGGACACCTTAAGGTGTCCTCAAAATTGGTAGGAACGGGCGGACATGTGGATTAAATATTCAATTATATTAAATATAGCTGCATTTAGCAAGGTGGTGAAACAGTGAGCAAACGCGATTACTATGATGTATTAGGTATCAGCAGGGATGCGGGTGAACAAGATATAAAAAAGGCTTATCGTAAGCTGGCTATGAAATATCATCCGGATAGAAATCCTGACAACAAAGATGCGGAAGAAAAATTTAAAGAAGTGAATGAGGCTTACGAAATACTGAGCTCACCGGAGAAAAAACGAAGATATGATCAGTTTGGTCATGCGGGAGTGGATGGAAACAATGCCGGAGGTTTTGGTGGATTTGGTGGTTTTAGTGGATTTGGCGGTTTTGACGGCATGTTTGGCGACATATTTGATATGTTTGGCGGGGGTTTTACATCAGCCAGGGGGAGTAGAGGACCGCAAAAAGGTGCTGACTTACAATACGAAATAACGATTACATTTGAGGAGGCAGCCTTTGGAACAGATAAGGAGATTGAATTTTACAGAAATGATACTTGTAACATCTGTGATGGAACAGGAGCAAAGCCCGGAACTTCAACCAGTGTATGCAGCAAATGTAACGGAACCGGAGAGATGCAGACTGTCACGAGAACCCCGTTAGGTCAGATGATCAGAACGAGTATATGTGACCGCTGCGGTGGAGAAGGCACGATTATAGAAACTCCCTGTAGCAAATGTGGCGGTAAGGGTAGGATTAAAAAACAAAGAAAGCTGAAGGTAAAGATACCGGCAGGTGTAAATACGGGTTCAATAATATCCATGCGTGGTGAGGGGGAATCCGGCATTAAAGGGGGTCCCAGGGGGGACTTATATGTGGCTATAAATGTACTCCCACATAAAATATTCAAAAGGGACGGTTATGATGTTATCTGTGAAATGCCTATTACATTTGTTCAGGCGGCATTGGGAGATGAACTGGAGGTCCCTACACTTGAAGGAAAGGTAAAATATAAGATGCCGGAGGGCACACAGAGCGGCACTGTATTCAGACTAAGATCAAAGGGCATTGTCAATCCTAGAGGATATGGTAAGGGCGATCAATATGTAAGGGTAATAATAGAAGTGCCCAAAAAACTTTCGGAAGGTCAAAAGGATATATTAAGAAAATTTGCGGCTGAAAGTGGAGAGGAAATATATGAGCAAAAAAAAACATTTTTGAATAAAGTAAAGGATGTTTTTGGTATATAATAAATATTAGATTGCTAGTTTATGGAGTTATAGGGTATAATATACAAAAAACCTGGTGCATTAATTGGGAGATGTGATCTGATGAAATGGGTTGAAGTATCAATAAAAACTACTACCGGGGCGGTAGAGGCGGTTGCTAATGTGCTTTATAATGTAGGGGTATCCGGAGTTGTAATAGAAGACCCCCATGATATTGTTTTAACAAATAACGTTGAAAATGCCTGGGATTATATAGATGAATCCCTGATCAATCTGGAAGAGGGAGCAATAGTGAAGGGATATATTCCGGAATCTTCAGACCTTATAGATAAAATAGATTTGGTCAAACAATCGGTAGCCTCATTGCCTCAATTCGGATTAAATATTGGTACGGGAGAAGTCAGTGTTATCGAGGTAAGGGAGGAAGATTGGAGTACCTCATGGAAAAAATATTATAAGCCAACCAAGGTAGGCAATAAAATCGTGGTTAAGCCAATTTGGGAAGAGTATAACCCCGGGGCGGATGAAATTGTTATTGAAATGGATCCGGGTATGGCTTTTGGTACAGGTACCCATGAAACTACAATAATGTGTGTGCAACAATTGGAACAGTATGTTTTCGAAAAATGCACTGTTTTTGATATTGGTTGCGGGAGCGGTATATTATCTATTGCAGCTACAAAATTAGGTGCTAAAAAGGTTATAGGTATAGATTATGACGAAGTAGCGGTTAATGTAGCCAGAAAAAATGTAATAGAAAATGAAGTTGACAGTATTGTGGAGATAAAACATGCTAATTTAATGGATGTAATTACAGAGAAGGCGGACATAATTGTAGCAAATATTATAGCGGATGTTATTATACTCTTGAGCAAAAATATAAAAAATTTTCTAAAAAATGATGGATTTTTTATTACTTCGGGAATTATTTTAGATAGGATTAAAGAAGTTAAACATAACTTAACAATGAATGGGTTAGAAATAGTTGAAATAGGAATGATGGGTGAATGGTCGGTAATTGTTTCTAAAATAAGGAGAGAATAATATGCATCGTTTTTTTATCGATACCCATCAAATTAATTTTATACAAAATCGAATTATTATTGAGAATGAGGATGTTAAGCACATTTCGAGGGTACTGAGATTAAAAGAAAAAGATAAGGTTGAAATATGCGACGGTAAAAACACGGAATATATTTGTGAGATACAATCGGTTGATAAAAACAGTGTGTCGCTTTCAATAATAGGTAAAGAACAATCGTTTAAAGAACCGCCTATTAAAACGGTGCTTTATCAGGGGTCTCCTAAGGGAGATAAAATGAATCTTATTATACAAAAAACAGTAGAATTGGGAATAACTGAAATTATACCGGTAAAAATGAAAAGAACCATCGTACAATTTGGTGATAAGGATAAGCAAAAAAAAGTAGACCGTTGGCAGAGGGTTGCCCTAGAGGCGGCAAAGCAGAGCAAGAGAGGAATAGTCCCCACTGTTCATTTTCCGCTCAACTTTGATCAGGCATTAGAGCATAGCAAAAAAAATCAACTCAATATAATGCCATATGAGAATGAAAATAAAAAAGGATTTAGGACTGTTATGGAATCATTAAATAAAGATAATATAGATAAGATTGGGATTTGGATTGGGCCGGAAGGCGGTCTGGCTGAGGAAGAAGTGGCGAAGGCCATAAATAATAGAGTTCATCTCATCACATTGGGTCCCAGAATACTTAGAACAGAAACCGCCGGATTTATTACATTGAGCCTGATAATGTACGAGCTAGGGGACCTATAAGCGTAAATAACATAATCAGTAGCGCGGGTACTTTAATCTTGTGTCAAAAATATCAGGAGGGGATTTCATGTTCAAACCTCATAATTATGCGTATCAAATAGAAGTAACGGTAAATGCTATGTTCAAGAGTGGAAAATATGGTATGGGCGGTATAGCAGATGCAAATTTTATTGAAAAGAA
>CAYOGD010000123.1:0-4273 GCA_964403395.1 uncultured Alkaliphilus sp. | reverse complement strand
CCGTTTCTGGAGCTGCCTACTCCCTTTTTACTCGCAAATAATTGAAGATCAATTTTAAATAACATCACTCACACCTCCCTGTCATAAATCTCAATATATTGTGGATAATTTTCCTGTATGTTTTCCAATCCTAAAAGCATAGCATCAATCAAAAGTTTTGCCTCATATAATTTTTCTTCCGTCAAATTTTCCGGTAATTTACACCTGAGATATCCCCTTTTGATTTCATATACAATATCTATATCAGCTATTTGATAAAGTGATAATACCGTAGTTTGGCCCAGAGCAGAAACTGCAGCACAAACAATATCTTTTCCGGGATCAGCTGCATGAGCATGCCCTTCTATCACAAATTGTTCGATTATTTTATCAGGATTGCGATAAACTGAAATTAAAATCATAAGTACACCTATGCATCAATCTTATCAATAACTAATTTTGTATATGGTTGGCGATGGCCCCGTTTTTTTCTATAATCCTTTTTAGGTTTGTATTTAAAAATAATAACTTTTTTGGATTTGCCCTGTTCAACTACCTTGGCTTCAACCTTAGCCCCATCAACTATCGGACTGCCTACGGTTAATTTGCCGTCCTTCGAAACTGCTAATACATCCTCAATGGTAATTATATCACCTTGTTCAGCTTCTAATTTTTCAACAAGTAATATGTCTCCTTCTTTTACCCTGTATTGTTTACCGCCTGTTTCAATAATTGCGTACATTAAATGTTACCTCCTGAATCCAAATTCGCCGGATAACTAGGTACCTATTGTTTAAAACCCGATCCGTGCGTTACCTACCGATATATGTTATCATATTACAACGTTGATGTCAATAATTTAAACTCCACAAAAATTTCAACTTTTCCGGTAATTATTTTACACCATCACATCATTTTCAGCCATCAATTTTTTAATGCTTTCCATATCCCCCATAGCCTTCACTTGTATCTCATCGTGATGTAAAAAAATATTGGGAATTATAAATGATTTTAGATCAGTTTTAGCATTTATCTCTTCCAATATGGATTCCTCTTTCTGGAGGACCTGTAAAACCGTGGGGTTCACTTCAAAAATAACAGCCTCTGCGTTAGTATGTGTACCGATTCGTATCATTTCCTTTTCAAATTTGTATAATAGGGCATATTCATTGGCTAATCTTCCCGTACCGTTACAGTATTGGCACCTTTTTTGCAATAATCTATCCAAACCCTGTCTTACTTTCTTTCTTGTCATCTCAACCAAACCTAATTGTGTCATCCCTAACACCTTGCTTTTGGTCTTATCTTTGCTCAGGGCTTTTTCTAAGGCATCAATCACTTTTTGATTATCTCCCCCACCCATCATATCTATAAAATCTATTATAATGATACCGCCTATACCGCGCAGTCTCAGTTGCTTTGCGATCTCTCCCGTTGCCTCAATATTAGTTTTAAAAACCGTATCTTTTAGATCTGTCTTGCCTACATATTTTCCCGTATTTACATCAATAACCGTGAATGCTTCCGTGCTATCAATAATAATATAACCGCCGTTTTTTAACCATATCTTCCTGTTCAGGCATTTATCGATTTGTGATTTTATTCCATAATAATCAAATATCTCGATTGTTTCGTCAAAATAGGAAACCCTGGATTTTAATGACGGTGATAATAGTTCTACTAACTCCAAAGCAATTTGATATTCCTCTGCATTGTTTATAATAAAGTTATCGATATCTTTGCTGAAGGTATCTCTTATCGTCTTGCTTATCAGATCAAAATCTCTATGAATCAATCTTGGAACAGTTCCTGATTTTTTTTCCCTTTCAATCTTTCGCCACAATTTTAATAAAAATTTTATGTCCTCATTAAAATCATCCCTATTTTTTCCTTCCGCTACAGTTCTGACAATTATCCCCATATCATTTGGTCTCAACTGTTCTATCTCTTCTCTCAATCTTTCCCTTTCTTCAGAACACACTATCCTCCTGGATACGCCTATATAAGTTGTATTGGGCATTAAAACCAGATATCTCCCGGGTAAAGTGATGTTCGTAGTTACCCTGGCACCCTTGGTTCCTAGAGATTCCTTGATGACCTGCACAACTATTTCCTGACCTTGTTTTACAACATCCGTTATAGATATATTTTTACAACACAATTCGTCCTTATTGAATAGATCCTGTTCTAAAGCATCCTTGACATATAAAAAACAATTTTTTTCAAGGCCAATATCAATGAAGGCAGCCTGCATCCCCGGCAGAACATTGGCCACCCTACCTTTATAAATATTTCCAACCATCCGTCTATTATTTCGCCTCTCTATATATAATTCTACCAGCTCACCATCTTCTACTAATGCCAACCTGTTTTCACTTATACCCGCATCTACTATAATTTGATTCATACATTCCACACATCCTCATCCAAGAGGGTCATAAATTTACCCTCTCTATCTACGAATAAATCTAACCTCTTAATTCTTGTTTCATACTCCTCTATAGGTAGCCCGGCTAATTCATGTAATTTATCAACAACAACTTCCGGCTTCAGATTTCCCCGACTTCCGGCCGCTAAATGCATCTTTAATAAAATTTCATACTCGTTTAGTAAAAACAATTCTATATCTCTAATAAGAGGCCTGATATTGATTTCCCTAAACTCCGGTTTTTTCTTCCTCTGACCGCGTTTCTGTCTCCTTTGCTTTCGTTCTATTATTACTTCTCTATCTAATAAATCCTCTATATATTGTTTTATATCTGTTTCATTTAACAACCTTTTAGTTTTTAATTTAACCAAATAGATTGAACTGCATACTATAGACATCAATGACTTTGCTTTATTGGAAATTTTTTTACTCTTGATTATTTTTAATCCATCCGGTAAAACACTGTTCAACCTACTCATAAACAGCCCACTATCCATATCATCACTCAATTGTATATCGATATACTCTCCCTCACTGGCTACCCCTACGCCCAATGCCGTAGCAAATGCCATAATAGGGTGGGGATTAAATCCCTGCGTATATGCGACAGGTATGCCTGCTCTTCTGACCGCTCTTTCAAAAACCCTTATTAAATCCAAATGAGAGATAAATACCATATCACCTTTTTTGTAAAATCTTGAACGCATGGTTATCATCAACATATCCCTCCCGTAAAGACCTGATTGATACCGCACCCCGCACAATTCACTCTACAATTAGGTGTGACCTTAGCCTGTTTGGAATTTTCATTTTCTCTTATCAAAAATTGTTTGCTGACCCCTACATCGATATGATCCCATGGCAATACTTCATCATATTCTTGACGCCTATTGGCGTAAAAAGCCGGATCGATATCTGCTTTTTCAAATGCAGACATCCATCTATCAAAATCAAAATGTTCCATCCAACCATCAAATTTACATCCCTCTTCCATGGCAAGCTCTAAAACTTTAGAAAGCTTTCTATCCCCTTTGGCAAATACGGCTTCCAATAAACTTGTTTTGGGATCATGATAGTCAAATGTGATGTTTTTATTTCTGATATTTGATACCAATAATTTCTGTTTTGAATATATGGCTTCCAATGCGGATTGGGGCTCCCATTGAAACGGGGTAAACGGTTTCGGTACAAATGTTGAAGCGCTTACGGTAATATTCAGCCTTTTCTTCCTCTGTTCCTTTGGAACCTTATAATATTCAGCGGCTACTTTAAAAACAAGATCCTTAATTTCTAATATATCCTCATCGGTTTCCGTAGGAAGTCCAATCATAAAATATAACTTTACATTGCTCCAGCCGGAATGAAAAACATTTTCGACAGCATTGATTAAATCTTCCTCGGTGATCCCTTTATTAATGACATCCCTGAGTCTCTGACTGCCCGCTTCAGGCGCAAAAGTCAGCCCTGTTTTTCTTACCTTCTGTATCTCTTTAATTATTTGCAATGAGAAATTGTCCAATCTTAATGATGGTAAAGATATCCCTATTTTTTTATCGCTATACTCCTCCATCAGATGCTCAACTATCTCCTCTAACTCAGAATAATCGCCGGTACTCAAAGATGCCAGGGAAATTTCATCATATCCTGTGTTTAAGATGAGTTTTTTAGCCAATTCCCCTAATCTATCATGAGATTTTTCCCTGACGGGCCTGTATATGAATCCTGCCTGGCAAAAACGGCACCCTCGGGTGCATCCTCTAAATATCTCCAACATAATTCTATCATGTACAATGTTTAAATACGGTACTATCATTTCCTCCGGATAAAAAACCTTATCTAAGTCCTCAACGATTCTCTTGCGTATTA
>CAYOGD010000122.1:0-4274 GCA_964403395.1 uncultured Alkaliphilus sp. | reverse complement strand
TTTGAGAATATGATTATAATTCCCAGCGAATGAAGATGAAAAATACGTGAAACAACCTGCATGTTCGAAGCGAAGCAAGTTTGCAGGTTGTAGTATTTTTCATTGGAATAAGCTGTAGGAATTATTCATATTCGAAACTAAATGAACGTGTATTGTTATATTAAATTTTATTAGACAATTAGGCTTGTATTAGTGTCGCATTATTAGACAAACATGCGGAAATTTTGCCTTCCTGTGGGAATGTTATAAAAAAATCGACAAGTATAGTCGGTTTTTTATTTTTATAGGAGCACAACTTTTAAAATACTACAAAACAAGTGTTTTTTCACTGAAGGACTTGTCCCGTATATAGAGAAATAATAGATATCATATATATTAGGAGGGGGAAAGGTTGCAACTACAATATGAAATCGTAGATAATACACTGATTGTTAAATTTGATGGAGAACTTGACCATCATGTTGCTGAAAATATCAGAACAGAATTAGATGATACAATAAATCGGAGAGGAATAAGAAATCTGATATTTGATTTGAATGATATGAGATTTATGGATAGTTCGGGAATAGGGGTTATTATTGGAAGATATAAGCACATAACAAAACTGGGGGGCAAGGTATCGGTTATACATGTAACTGAGCAAATAGATAAAATTTTTAATCTGGCAGGTATGTATAGAATTGTAGGTAAGTATAGCAATAAAAACGAAGCTCTCAATCATATATAAAGGAGTGAAATCAGATGAAATATAAAAATTATATGAAAATTGAATTTGATAGCAAATCACAAAATGAGGCTTTTGCGAGAGTAGTAGTAGCCTCCTTTGCTTCGCAGTTAGATCCGACAGTAGAAGAAATTATAGATGTGAAAACTGCTGTTTCCGAGGCTGTAACAAATGCAATCATTCATGGATATGAGGATAGCATGGGTTTAGTTACTGTAACCTGTAGAATAGAAAATAATGAAATAGAAATTATAGTGGAAGATAGTGGGCGTGGCATTGATAATATCGAACAAGCAAGACAACCTCTTTATACCTCTAAACCGCAATTAGAGCGTTCAGGAATGGGTTTTACTGTAATGGAAACATTTATGGATGAGATAGAAGTATATTCCGAGCTGGAAAAGGGAACAACAATAAAAATGGTAAAAAAATTTAAAAGTCTGAATGCGAAAAGTGAGGGGTAGATAAAGGGGTAGATAAAATGAATTTTTCGGCATTTTCAGGGGAGCAAGGTGAAATATTAGAGCATAAAAAAACTATAGAATTAATATTGAAGGCTCAAAACGGGAGCCGAGAGGCACAGGAAATATTAGTTAATAATAATCTGGGTTTAGTGAGAAGTGTGCTACGGAGGTTTTTAAACAGAGGATATGATAGGGATGATTTATTTCAATTAGGTTGCATTGGGCTGATCAAGGCGATACAAAAATTTGATTTTAGTTTTGATGTCAGGTTTTCTACATATGCAGTGCCTATGATTATAGGAGAGATAAAACGCTTTTTAAGGGATGATGGAATAATTAAGGTTTCCAGATCTTTAAAGCAGACGGCGATTCGGGTTAAAATGACAAAAGAGAGGTTGCAAAAGGAATATGGCAGGGAACCAACCTTGCAACAAATTGCTGATGAACTGGATATTACCAAAGAAGAAATTGTGATGGCATTAGATTCCAGTGCTTATCCGGAATATTTATATGATGTAATTTATCATGATGACGGTTCTCCCATACACCTGATTGACAAGATCGGCGAGACCGACAGTTTTGAAGATAGCGATGTGGTAGACAGGATTATGTTACAAGAAGCTATTGCAAAATTAGAGCCTAGGGAAAGGCAGATTATATTTTTAAGGTATTTTAAGGATAAAACCCAAACAGAGATTGCAGAAGTTTTAGGGATATCTCAGGTTCAAGTTTCAAGAATTGAAAAAAAGGTATTGCAAAATATGAAAGATTCGATGAAAAAGGCTTAAACAAGGCCTTTTTTTTATGACCGGATCTAAATTAGAAATAAGAAACTAAAATATCGGGGATGATATATGCAAACCGTATAAGCAACATTAAATGAATTAAAAAATAAAAATAGTAAATAATAAACTAAGGATGGTGATCAAATGGCATATGTGATTCAAAAATATAAAAATATAATTTATTTAATATTATTGATATTGGTATTAGGGGCATGGTTTATTCTTACAAGCAAAGATATAGACGCTGTACCTGAAAAGGCTGATTTGGTTTTGACACATCTAAATATTGCGGGGAATATATAAAATGAATATGAATAGGCAGGTTTTTTTAAGTCTAAAAGAAAAGGCGACGGCAAAACGAACAAAATTTATTTTATTAAAAGATTTAGCCGATATTTCGGCAGAAGAGGGGCTAAAACAGGAATTAGAAAATTTAGCGTATCCGATTGATATAAAAGAAGAGAATAATATCGTAATTTCTGCTATATCAATCATATCTTTTATTAAAAGGAATTTTCATAATATTGATTTAATAGTTTTGGGAAAAACAGATGTCTTAATCAATTTTGTCGATGAAAAGATCGATAGAGATAGATATAAAATAGTGAGGGTTATCTTAGTGTGTTTTTTATTATTTATAGGATCAATTACCGCAATCATCAATTTTCATTCCGATGTTGATATGAAGCAGGCACATAAGGTTATGTACAGGGTTATTACAGGAGTAGAAACCGATAAGTTATTATTGCTTCAAATCCCCTATTCCCTGGGGATTGGTGTAGGGATGGCAGTGTTTTTTAATCATGTGTTTAATAAAAAGATTAACGAAGAACCTACACCGTTAGAGATGGAAATGTATACCTACCAACGAAATGTAGATGAATATATTAAAAATAACAATACTGAAATTCGATAGAGGGGACAAGAGTGAAATATATAGCTGTACCTTTATTAGGATTTTCAAATGGAATCATTGTTGGTAGCGGTATTGTTGCATTACTTACTCTTTTAGATATTGTTCCCAGGCTTGCTCAACTGACCGATACTCATAATAAGATTAAAATTTATGAAAATATAATTATAGCGGGAGCCATCCTGGCCGCTATTACTTCGCTTACAAATGTATCAATAAATTTAGGAAAGTTCATGGTTATTATCGTGGGTTTTTTTGTCGGAGTGTTTATTGGGTTATTAGCTTCCGCTTTAGCCGAAGTGTTAAATGTAATGCCCGTCCTCATAAGAAGGTTTAGATTAGAGGGATATGTCAGTTATATTGTCTATTCCCTAATAGCGGGCAAAGTGTTGGGGGCCCTTTTGAATTGGTTTTTATGATCTGATCCGGTTTGTGTGATTGGAGGAAGTGGCAAATAAACTTATATTGTATTATAGGCATTCCACCATATCCTCACGGAATAAATTAAGGCCGCAGGACTGCGGAAAATATCAGTTTGATGATATAGAATATATTTTTAAAAGAGGTGGTAAAAATGTCAAAAAATCAACCAAATAAAGATAAAGCTTATCAAAAATATGTAGATACAAAGACTCCACAACCCAACCTATTGGGAAATTGTTTATGGGCCTTTTTTGTAGGAGGTATAATCTGTACAATAGGGGAGGCATTCCATAGGACAATAGAAAACCATTATCAGTACTCGCACTTGGATGTAAACAACATAGTGACACTGATATTGATCTTTATCGGAGCTCTTTTAACAGGTTTGGGGGTCTATGATATTATCGGCAGGTATGCGGGTGCAGGGTCGCTCATACCGATTACGGGGTTTGCCAATTCCATAGTAGCCCCTGCGATGGAATTTAAAAAGGAAGGCTTTGTGCTGGGTGTAGCTGCAAAGATGTTTGTTTTGGCGGGGCCGGTGCTGGTATACGGAGTGAGCTCTTCAGTGATAGTTGGCATTTTATATTATATTTTCAAATAGTTGGGAGTGGATTGATTATGGCAGTTAAAAAATTGGGGAGTCAAACTGTAAAATTGTTGAATCCCCCATCAATTGTTTCTACAGCTACAATTGTAGGGCCTAAGGAGGGTCAAGGGCCTCTCGCGCGATATTTTGATAATATATTGGATGATGATATGTTCGGGGAAGACAGTTGGGAGAAGGCAGAGAGTAAACTGACGAGAGAGACTGTAAAGGCCGCGCTCAGCAAGGCGAAATTAAATGAAACAGATATTGAATATATGTTTGGTGGTGATTTACTCAATCAACTTATGTCCACATCTTTTGCCGCAAGGGATTTGCAGATACCTTTCTTTGGATTATACGGGGCTTGTTCAAATTT
>CAYOGD010000121.1:0-4327 GCA_964403395.1 uncultured Alkaliphilus sp. | reverse complement strand
AAGAGAGCCTTCTAGAAAAAATAAATACCCATTAAACAAAAAACGTTTTTAGTAAGATATTGGGAATATAGCTTTATGACATTGGCCTGACGTCCCCTTGTCTTGCGTCCCCTTGTCTTGCACCCTTGTCTTGCCCTTGTCTTGAAAGCATGACGATTTAGGAGCCTTAGATAGAGAATATAATGAAATATTGGATGAATTAAAGGGATTTGGGGTATAATCAGACCGACTTCTTAAAATGCACATAAAAAGAATTTTTATGTAAAATTTTAAACACATAACCTTCTTCCAATAATTTTTCAATTATGATTGGAAGGGCTTCTACAGTGGTGGTCTTTGGAAGGCTGTCATGAAATAAAATTATAGCCGGATTATTGTTTTCAACGCCCTTCAGCACGGATGATACGATTATATCTTTATTTTGTTTTGCGACCCTAGCATCTTTTGAATCCACATTCCAGTCAAAATATTGATACCCGTCGTAAAGCATTTTGGCAATCATGCGCACCATAAATTTAGAATGCATCAGGACTGTCCCCAGTGCATTGCGGGTTATAAGCGGGCTATGATTCTATAAATTTGGTGTCTAATGTGTTTGACCCGCAAAATCAGAAATTGGACTTAAACATATTGCTAGTAGACGTATCAGAAATAGCATTTTTAATATAATTCTCAGGGACTGAAAATATCCTAGAGAAACAAATAGGAACAATTCTGAAGGAGCTAACAGAAGTAGTATTGGGAAATCTGGATATAAAAAAGATGCCTTGGTGGAGATTTTAAAAAATAGGTCAGGTTCACAAAATTGTGGTAGCACGGGATAACTACAGAAAAAAACAAAAAATGTAGGAATTCATTATTAAATTTGTACTATTATATTATATTTTTAATATGTATGTGGTGTATGAAAGTTTAATTTTGGACAATAATACAAAAAGAGTATCTTCATCTATTGTTAACATTAACATAGTGTGTTAATATATATGTGTGCTAATATATATGTGTGCTAATATATATGTGTGTTAATATATATTAGGACATAGTTTATATTAGGGAATATATTTATACTAATTTACTATGTCATATTAGAATTATTTTAATTCCCGTCTTGCTGAAGTTGTTATAAGGTGGTGGAGTAAATGATGTTTAGCGAGATAATGAAGAAATTTGGGCATCTATTTGATATTGTAGAAGAACCAGAGTATTCAAAACAAAAAATACTCGGATTTCAAAAAAAATATCCTAACTATTCATACGAGTATATGAATTGGTTGTATAGCATCCAGGGATTTAAAAATGAAGTCTTAAATTTTGTTCCAGAATTTGAGGACTGGATCTATTATAACGAAAGATTTTCAAGGTATGGTGGTGTAAAGGAAAACTTAAAATGTTTTGATAGTTTTGAAGATACTCAGAACGTGAAAAATGATAGTTGTTGCATATATAAAGAAGAAGACGGCATGCCGTCTTCTTATTTTTGTTCGCTTCTGTTATGTATAATTGTAAATTTTGATGGCTTACAAATAATTTCGGATATTTCTAGACCATACTTTGGATGAAATAGCCATTCTGTGCGACAAGCCCTTAATACCATAGCTGTATCCGCTGACATGGAAATAACATATTCACCTGGATCAATATATCCCGAATCACAAGCCATTAAAACGCTTTGAATGCATAATCTGGTACCTCCCGATAGTAAGGAAAGTGTATAATTTAATGTTTGTATTTTTGTATCTTTGACACCCGGAAGCAATATATCTTCAAATGGCATTACTCCTTGAATTAAGTCAATTTCCTTTTCGGATAGCATATTTTTTATTTTCTGCATGGAAGTCTGGGGAATAATTGTATTTTTTTCACCATCAGTATTAGTTATTTTGAATTCTTTTTTATAAGGAAAAGTCACAGCCAGGATTCGAATGTTATCTTTATTAAACTTTTCATGTGCAGCAAATGCGCCATCACCGTTAGCTGTAAAAATTAATACTTTTTTAAGGCCTAAATCTAAGGCCCTTTCATGGACTAATTCTATTGTTTTTTCGAGATTTTTAATACCTTCCTCACTGAAATAAAATATATTTTTACTTTCACCTAAATCCATACTATTTCCCTCCTAATAAGTGTATTTGATTCATTGTATAGATTAGCATGTTCATTAAGTAATGGGTATTGGTTAGTACTTATATATAATTGCCCTATATTTACAAATAAAGGAATTCCCATATTTGATATATCCAGTTCAATATCTTCTGGATGGAATAACCTATGAGCCCATTCATGTCTATAATTTTCGTGATTAGCATGAGGTCTATTATTTATATCTCTGTCTATTCTAAAGGCATGCAGTCCTTGGGCTCTCCCCTCAAAGTGGTAAGAGTATTTTTGTATTTTATATTTGTTATTTCCACTGTCAATTTTTCCATGTTCAGTATATCTCAATTTATATCCATTTACAAAGTTAAGGGTAGTGCTTTTAACCTCTATGAAATATTTGCCGTTAGATTTAACCATATGTCCTAAAGGTCTGGGAGGAGGTTCGGTAAGTGCTCTATTTTGTGAGATCATCCTATCTACAAAAGTTAAATAAGCATCTAATTTAAAAATATCTGCCATAAGCCCTCCCCCCTTAAATGTATTGTTAATCTAAATTGTATAATAATCGTTTTAAAAAGTAAACTTTAAAAATTATTATAGTTATATTATAAGGGGTTTACCTTATTAAAGGCTAGGAATTTTATTACATAAATTTTGTATTGCTAGTTTCTTTTAGTGCTCAAAGTCTTAGTGCCTGCGAATATTGTTAATTTTCTGAGTATTTGGTATTGATAAACCTATTAGTTTAGGTTTATTAAGGTTAGATAAATTTATAAATTGTTATATTATATAGTTATGGGATATTACTTTAATATGGTTTATAATATTTATTGTATAATATAATTGGACAAAAAAATATCTGCATCCCCAGTTTGCAAAATAGATTCCTTACTTTTGCAACAATTTTTAATATTATCTGCAAAATAGGTAATTTACAAAATAGCCACACATCTGCAAAATCGTAAATATTGACATAAAGATTATAATATATATAATTAAACATAATATTAAAAATTTATTTCTAAGAAAGGATAAGGTATTTGCAGGTATGAAACTATAATCTACTTTAAATTAATTATTATTATAATAGAATGGAAACTCAGGAAAAACCTCTGTAAAGGTTCTATTGTGGTGCCATTTTATTGGAATTAATGAGTGGATAGTGTTTTATAGCTGTAGATAGCTTGTTTATGATATGTATTTTAATATTAGTTCAATATTAAAATTCTAATCGGTGGGGCACCATATTAACTTTATGTTGACCCGGGTTTTATTAAAATATTTATTGATATTTTTCTATCTATAGAATGCTGTTCTCTCAATTATGGGAGGATTTTTTTATGTTATTAATTGAAGCCGGCAAAATTAAGAAATACTTTGGAGACAGATTAATATTAGATATAGATGATTTAAAAATATACTCTGGGGACAGAATAGGAATAATAGGTAGGAATGGAGTAGGTAAAACTACTTTAGTTAATATATTGAGTAAAAGACTTGAACCTGATGAGGGATGGGTGAGGCTGCACGGAACATATTCATATATATCACAGCTGGAGGAACCTGATCATAAAAATATAAGTGGTGAAATGGCTTCAAAGTTTGGAATTGAAACTATTTGGAACAATTATATGAGTGGCGGGGAAAAAACAAGGTTTAAACTGGCGGATACTTTGGATAGTAACAGTGTTATAATGTTTGCGGACGAGCCTACCAGCAATGTAGATATGGAAGGCATTGAAGTTATGGAAAAAATGTTTAGTAAACATAAAGGGGTATTGATCCTTATATCTCATGACAGAAGTCTTTTGGACAATCTGTGTAATAAGATACTTGAAATAGAAAATAGCAAAATAAAAATCTATAATGGCAATTATACTGATTATAAGAATCAAAAAATCCATGAAAAGGAAAGGATAAGATTTGAATATGATGAATATATAAAGGAGAAAAAACGGTTAGAAGGGATAATTAACAGTACGAAACAAAAAATAAAGGGTATGAGAAAAACACCTAAACGAATGGGGAATTCTGAGGCTAAGCTTCATAAAATGGGGTCACAAAATGCTATGACTAATCTTCAAGGAGTTATAAAAAATGTTGAAAAAAGAGTAGAACATCTTGAAGTTAAAGAAAAACCTAAAGAACAATCGGGAATTAAATTAGATATTTTAGATTCAAGTAAGCTTTACAGCAAAATAATTATAGAAGGAAAAGATATAAACAAATC
>CAYOGD010000120.1:0-4363 GCA_964403395.1 uncultured Alkaliphilus sp. | reverse complement strand
ATATTTGATATATTACAAAGCGAATCACTTTTGAAATTTTGCCATGGTTCTTAGTCCTTGAAAGCGTAAAAAAACTAGAAAATTGCACGCTGTTTGACCCGACACCCAGGTTTTAAAAGAACATTTTAGCTTTATTGCTATTTTGTTAAATCAAGAATATTTACAATAATTGCAAACTGGGTGTCGGGGAGTTCGTGAGTTTTCAGTTTTTTTGCTTGAAAAGGACTATTAGAACCATCAAAATTTTAAACCGTGATGAGAGTGTAATATATAAATATTTTAGATCAATATAACCTTATAATGCATAATTGATATGATGCATTATTAGATTATTATGTCATAACTATATAGGCCCAGTTACTTTTTAACCCCGATTAAATTTGTCAGTATCACATTGACTATACTTATGAGTATGGATGCTATGACCGCCGAAAAAATATTTTTTACATCAAAACCGACAACAACATACGATGTTATTATTAATACAATACCGTTAATAATAAATGTGAATAACCCCAAAGTTATTATATTGATCGGTAGGGTTAAAATTATTAAAATAGGTTTAATTGTTACATTTATGATACCTAAAATTGCCGCTGCTATAATTGTAGATTTAAAACTGGATACTGCGATCCCTATGGGCAAATATGTTATTATGTAGATTGAAACAGCACTTATAAGCCATCTTATTAAAAATCTCACCATTGACCTCTCCCCCTTTATCTAAACCTTTTTAGATCTAATTTTAAGACAGATGGAACACCCCTATCCTGCAAAACGCCTATCATTTGATTTTAAAGCAAATAAAAAAATGTTTTCACCTGCTAATCACCAACACCAATTATTTCTACTTCCATTTTGTTTATCACCTCATCAATAAGACCTTCGACATCTAATTTTGCTTCAGATTTAAGAATTTTGTCGAGCCTGGGTTGAGTGACCGGATGTTTCGGAAGAAATACGGTGCAACAGTCTTCAAAGGGTAATATTGATGTTTCATAGGTCCCAATCTTTTTAGCCAGGTTTACAATATCCACTTTATCCATAGCTATTAATGGCCTGAATATTGGCATTTCAACAGATTCATTAATAACATATAAGCTTTTTACTGTCTGACTAGCTACCTGCCCAATACTTTCCCCTGTTACTAATGCATCGCATTTATTGGCTTTTCCTACTTTTTCCGCTATCCTCATCATAAATCTTCTTGATAGAATTATCATTTCTTCCGCCGGGCATTTTTCATTTATCTCTTTTTGAATGGGTAATAAGTTTACATAATGTAGTTTAATACTGCCACAATAAACCGAGAGTATTTTACCCAGATCAATTGCCTTTTCTTTTGCCCTTTCACTAGTAAAGGGATAGCTATGAAAATGCATAACTTCTATTTCCACACCCCTTTTAGCTACGAGCCAACCGGCTACCGGACTGTCTATCCCCCCGGAAAGAAGCAACATAGCCTTTCCGTTACTACCTAAAGGTAATCCTCCAAATCCATCAATTTTATCGCTGAAGACAAATGCTCTATCCCTTACCTCCACATAAATAATAATATGGGGATTATGTACATCTACAGAAATATTGTCAGTGTTTTGAAGTAAATATGCACCCACTTCCCTGCTGATTTCCGGAGATTGTAATGGGAATTTTTTATCCCCTCTCCTGCTCTCCACCTTAAAAGTTTTGATACTACCATCATGAGCAATTCTATCCTTGAGCTCCCCTAATGCTACTTCTTTGATCTCGTCCATGTCTACATCAAATATTTTTGCAGCACTGAGCGAAACGATTCCGAATATTTTTTTCAACCTATCAGTTACATCCCGCACATCATGGTCTGCAATATCCACATAAATTCTGCTATGAGCCTTATATGTTCTAATTTCTCCCAGGTCTGATAAGGCATATCGAATTTGGCTCACTAATTTATTCTCAAAGAATCTTTTATTGAGCCCCTTGAGCGCTATTTCACCATAACGTACTATTATTACCTTTTTCACAATATTATCACCTTCCAATAATGTCTCTTAAATTAGTATAATATTCTTTTACCTTTTCCACTGTATGATCTATTTCATCCTTTGTATTTATGTAGGATAAGCTGAACCTGATTGAACTATCAATTAAATTATCACTGATATCCAATGATTTTAATACATGGCTATATTCTCTTCTTTTGGATGAACATGCCGAACCGGAGGATACATAAATTCCGTCCTGCTCTAAGCTATGGAGCATAATTTCACTTTTCACCCCGGGAAAAGAGATGCTGATAATATGCGGAGCAAATTTATCGTTCTTTTCCGATATTATATATATACCATCAATTTTACTTTTAAATACATCTATAAAATAATTTCTTAATCCGTTTAAATATTCAATATTTTTGTCCAGCTCACTCATAGCAAATTTGACTGCCGCCCCTAATCCATATATCCCGGGCACATTTTCAGTTCCCGATCTAATGCCCATTTCCTGATTCCCACCGATCAACAATGGATTTATTTTGATTCCTTTTTTAATATATAGAGCGCCAACCCCTTTCGGTCCATGAATTTTATGCCCGCTTATTGAAAAACTGTCCACTTCCATGTCCCTCAGACTGAATTTAATCTTTCCAAATGCCTGCACCCCATCTACATGAAATAAGATTCTGTTATTTATATTTTTAATAATTCTGCCTACCTCTGCTATGGGTTGAATGCTACCTATCTCGTTATTAACATACATCAGACTGACTAAAATTGTATTATCATTGATTGCATCCTTCAGCTGTTCGGTACATATAATTCCTTTTTTATCCACTTCTAAATACGTAACATCGAACCCCTGCTCCTCCATCAGGTTAAATGTATTCAATACTGATTTATGCTCTATTAGAGATGTTATAATATGATTCCCATTTTTTTTATAAGCATCGATCATGCCCCTGATTGCCAGATTGTTTGCTTCTGTACCACTGGATGTAAATATTATTTCCTGTTCCGCACAGCCAAGTGCTTTAGCTACTATTCTCCTCACCTTTTTTATTTCTCTTTCCACCTCTAAACCTTTTCTATGCAATGATGACGGATTGCCATATTCTTTTTCTAGGGACCTTAACATGGCCTCTACAACCTCTTTTCTCGGTTTTGTAGTAGCTGCATTATCTAAATAAATTTCCATAATTTCACCTCCATTCCCGTATTGTGGTAACCACAATATGGTAATAATATTTATTTGCAAGGTTTTTGTCAATTTGCTTGAATACCTTCAGAGATTAAACAAAACAAACGATATAACACCGGGTCATTGTCTATATCTGAAATTCTAATAAAGGAAAAAGCTTTATTTTAGATACTTAATTATTTGTACGGCTTTCCCTCAAGTCCATGCTCCTTGATAAAATCATCTACTATTACATTAAGGCTTAAATCTCCTACCTCTTCAAGTTCATAATGTACACGTGTATAAGGTTTATTGATATTGATTACTCTGCTTAAATCAATCGGGGTGCCTATAATAACAGAATCGCAGTCCGTTTTATTGATTGTTTCCTCAAGATCCCTCAGTTGTTGATCACCATAACCCATTGCAGGCAGTAATGTACCGATATGTGTATATCTGTCCAAGGTTTCAATCAATTTCCCCACTGCATAGGGGCGGGGGTCTACCAGCCCCTTTGCCCCAAATCGTTGGGCTGCAATCGTTCCGGCACCTAGTTTCATTTCACCATGTGTTAAGGTAGGCCCGTCTTCAATAACCAAAACACGCCTGTCTTTTATCATATCCATGTTATCCACGATAATTTTGGACTCCGCTTTTATAATAGCAGCGTTTTTATTGACAAGCCTGATATTTTTTTCTACCTTACATATAGCCTCTTTATCGGCACTATCAATTTTATTTATGATCGCTACATCAGCAAGCCTCAAACTGACTTCTCCCGGATAATAATTTAGTTCATGGCCCGGACGATGTGGATCCAATACTACAACCGATAGGTCGGATTCATAAAATGAAAAATCATTATTCCCCCCATCCCATATGATGACATCACAACCATCGGGATCATTTTCCGCTGCCCTTAAAATATCTTCGTAATCTACGCCGGCATAAATAATATTTCCCCGTTCAACGTGTGGTTCATATTCTTCCATTTCCTCAACGGTACAATTATGCCTTATTAAATCTTCCACCGTTGCAAATCTCTGTACTCTCTGTGCAACCAAATCCCCATAAGGCATCGGATGCCTGATTGCTACCACCTTAAGATTATGTTGCATCAATAATTCAATAATTTTGCGTGATGTTTGACTTTTACCGCAACCTGTTCTGACCGCACAAACCGATATTACAGGTTTATCACTTTTCAACATGG
>CAYOGD010000119.1:0-4388 GCA_964403395.1 uncultured Alkaliphilus sp. | reverse complement strand
CAGCACGGGCAGTGGTTCCCGGATTTATCATTGTTATGATTTGATACAACGGTTTTTGCAATAGTGCGACAAAAATTATAGTCCCGAATATATTAAATATTACGTGGACCGCCGCCGCCCTTTTAGCAGTTCGATTGGCCCCTATGCTCGAAAACATAGCCGTTATTGTTGTACCGATATTGATACCGAATAAAACGGGCAACCCAGATGAAATAGGAATAAGCCCCTGGGATGCCAATGCTAATAAAAGACCCGCAGACGCACTACTGCTCTGAAGCGCTACCGTAATTATAAATCCCGCTAATACACTTAAAACTCTGTGTTCTCCAAGGTTGATCAGCATATTTTTAAAACCCTCATATTCTCCTAAGGGTCCTAAAGAATCGCCCATCAATTTAATGCCCAAAAACAAAATACCAAAACCAATAAATGCCTCGGCAACCTGTTTTATTCTAGGTTTTTTAGAAAAGAGCCATACCGCTACGGAAATTCCTACAATTATCGGAGCATATTGATGGATTTCAAATGTAATTATCTGGGCAGTAACGGTTGTCCCTATATTTGCCCCCATGATGATGCCTATGGCTTGAGCAAGAGTCATCACACCTGCATTAACAAAACCGATTATCATTATAGTAGTCGCACTGCTGCTCTGTACGATCATGGTTGTGACGGCCCCTGCAACAATCGCGATAAAACGGTTGCTGGTCAACATGCCGATAATAGATTTTAATCTGTTGCCTGCAACCTTTTGAAGCCCTGTACTCATGACCTTCATCCCATAGAGGAATAATCCTAGGCCTCCTATAAGGCCAAAGATGATCTCCATTTAAAAATTCCTCCCATCATAATTTCTCATAGATATTCTATGATGACACTCCGGCATAATAATATATTGAAACTCATCTTATACCTCTATACCTTGAACAAATACATTTATCTGCCCAACTTCTATGTCGGTCATAGCCTCAATGGCCTTCTTCACCTTTTCCTGTACCGTTCTTATGATCTCGGGAATAACAACTCCATATTTAATCACTACTGAAAGATTTATAACAATCTGAGCCTCTTCACTCGTAACCCTTACTCCTTTACTGGAAGCCGTATTTTTGCTGAAAAATTCAGTTATTCCCACGGGTAATCCCCCGCTGAATGCAACTATACCTTCTATTTCTTCTACTACTTTTTTAGCTATAGACATGATAACCTCATTAGAGATCCTGATTTTTCCCTTTCCAGAAATTATCTCCACATACATCCCTCCAAAAAACATTATATTAATATATTTCCAATATTGCATGACTTTTACCCAAAAAAATATGTCACTTGCAGATACTCCTCATAGGTATTTATATTCTTAAAGCAAAGCATATACGGGTCAAACCTTTTTACTTCTTTCTCCGTTATTTTTTTTGTCTTCACGTTTTCAAAAGCACTCGTTATCTTATATTTTCCTTTCTCCAGTAACATCTCAAACTCCGGAATACAATCTTTTCCGTATATTGCGTGAAGGGGCTGATAATGCTTCTTAGAAGATGGTACTACCAAATTCTCATTTTTTAACAGACTCATCATACATTCGTTTGAGGCGGTATTAACAAAAGGCACTATCACATCCTCGTCTTTTAGTAAGTTCACCATATATTTAATTAAGCCGGTATTAACAAAGGGCATATCACAAGCTATGGCAAATATATGAGAGGTTTCACTCCGCTTTAATCCTGAGTACAGGCCTATTAAGGAACTCTTCTCCCCGGCATCTATACAATCACCGACAAATCTCACACCTTTCAACATATCATATTGTTCAGGTTCATTGGTTACTACCAATATTTCGTTAAATATGCCTTGTAACGGATTGACTACCCTCTCAATCATTGTACTGTTTCCCAATTTAAGCAATGCCTTATTCCTGCCCATCCTGGTGCTGCCACCGCCTGCCAGTACCGCAGCGGTCACTTCCTTACTGTCCACTTTTATCAGTCCTCCAACATAACGGCATATAAAGATAGATTATAAATAGTCCAACTCAATTATATCACATACCCATATGATTTTATAAAAAAAATAACCGGATCTGCATAAAACCCGGTCATTCATTTTCGAGTCCTTTATTTTTATATCTATGAGCCCCGCCATCGGAGAGTTCTTTTAATGGATTTTTCTCGAAGAAGCTCGAAATTACATCAAATGCTTTTTGGGGATCCTCTATATTGTCAACGAGCTTTTCCATAAGGCATCTGTCGGTTCTATCCCTGTTCATAATATATGGCACAATTTCATCATATTCCGTATGTATCCCACTGTCTTCCAGAATATTTTTAGCACAATCACTGATTATACATCCATAGACCGACGTAATCCCCGCAAATAAACATAATAATGCCAAAGCCTTTCCAATAATTCTATCCGCCATTGCTGCATCTTTAAACGATATTTTACCTTCTGCCAATTTTGAAAATAAAGGTGCTACTCCTTTACCGTGGGAGGCCATTATTATATCCCCATCCCTTACTAAAACACAAGAATATTTCCCTTCAAACAGCTTATTCCGAGCCAATATTTGATCCGACATCGATAAATTTCCCTTCCAAAAATTTTACTATTGCAGGTATAACTATTATCTGAATAATTATACCGATTATACCTGTCTTAATAGCTGCAATCACAGCAACCACAGGCCTTTGCATTTTAATATTAAAAAATATTAAAATGACATAGACCATAATACCATATACAATCCGTCCTGCTATCATGGCACCAAATAATGAGATAAACAGGTTGACTCTAAATCTATTGTATAATATTCCGGCAACAAATCCATATGTGAACAGTTCAAATATCATGATCGGCAACATAGGTACCGGCGCAACCGGCGGCATACCCGTAAGTAAATGGCTCAAAATCGGTGTCAATATACCTACATACGATCCTATGACCGGTCCTGCTAAAAAACCTGCCAGTAACACCGGTATATGCATAGGTAAAAACATAGGCCCTGCACCGATCGAATGAAATAGCTGTGGAATCAATACTCCCAATGTAATAAACAATGCCCCTTTTACTATATTCCCGGTATCCATGATCAATATTACCTCTCATCCAAAATAATCATCCATCTATTCAAATATATAACTAATCATACATTAAAACAACTATTTTCCCGAAAAATTCAATATAAAACAGGCTAGTTTTTTGAAAACAAAAATAAGTCCTATTAAAGTGTATCTCATTAAGGTCACCCATGTTTTAATGCCGGTTATAAGTTTTTATTACTTCTTTACAACTAACTACAATACCTGCTATTATATTGTTTGAGGTCATAATTATACTAGGGAGTTGATTTTGTGTCAAAAATTAAAATTGTAACCGATAGTACCGCATACATAGATAAATCATTTATAGAAACACACGATATCGGTATAGTTCCCTTAGCTGTTAATTTTGAAGAATCCATTGAAGATGAAGGTTTTCCGGGGGATTTCAGTGCATTTTTTAATAGGCTGTCAAGATCTCCGGATTTCCCAACAACATCACAACCTTCCGTAGGTAGATTTGCAAAAATTTTTAAAGATACATTACAGGCCGGGTACGAAATAATAGCCATCACCATGTCTTCCAAGCTCAGCGGGACATTTAACAGCGCAAGTACGGCAGCCAAGATCACAGATCCGACAAAAAACAAAATATCCGTAATTGATTCTTTGACCACTGCGGCCAATTTAAAATTTTTAATCAAAAAAGCGGTTCTTCTGGCGGAAAAAGGGGCTTCCAAGAAACAAATAGTAGAAAAGATTGAAATGCAAAAAAATTGCATGGGTATACGTTTAACGGTATCCACATTGGAATATTTAAAAAAAGGAGGCCGCCTTTCAACAGCTAAAGCGATGATAGGTTCTCTATTAAATATAAAACCAATTATCGGACTGATAGACGGGGAATTGAAAGCATTGAGCAAGGTGCACGGTAGAAAAAAGGCTATGGATAAGATGCTTGAGGATATTCCGGCAAATGTATCTCATATAAGTATATGCCATATAGAAATTTTGGAAAAAGCAAAAGAATATGAAAAATTGATTCAGGAACGTTTCCCAAAGGTTAAAACGGAAATATGCGAAGTTGGGCCTGTTATAGGTTCTCATTTGGGGCCGGAAACTATTGGAATATGTTATGTTTATTAAAATTATTAGGTCGGTTTTACATAAATTGTTGTAATATTTTAAGATACTCTACAGAAAATATATATAACGATATATTGATTAAATATATTTCTGAAAGAGGTCGATTAAAATGAAAAAAAATTTGATAATACTTTTAGCTATAATCTGTATGACAGTACCGATATTTAATGATATAGATGCCTTTGTAAGACAGGATTCCAAACTATT
>CAYOGD010000118.1:0-4411 GCA_964403395.1 uncultured Alkaliphilus sp. | reverse complement strand
AGGAGAGAAACTTAAGTTATGCAAGAAGAAAAACAAAGGGTAATATTAGTGGGATTAAATAACACCGGAAAGGGAGAGAATATTGACATAGAGGTTTCTATGAATGAGTTGAATGAGTTAGCCAAGGCTGCAGGCGCCGAGGTTTTAGCTACGGCAACTCAAAATAGACCTTTTGTAGACGTTACTTATTATATAGGAAAAGGAAAAGTGGATGAAATAAAACAGTTATGTGAGACCCTGGATGCTAACATGATTATATTTAATGATGAATTATCCGGATCTCAGATAAGAAATCTGGAAAATGTTTTAGGAGTAGATGTGATCGACCGTACTATCCTTATTTTAGACATTTTTGCCCATAGAGCCAGTACAAAAGAGGGTAAACTTCAGGTAGAATTAGCTCAACTAAAATACAGATTGCCGAGGCTCATAGGATTGGGTAAAGAATTATCACAATTAGGAGCGGGAATAGGCACCAGGGGGCCGGGCGAGAAGAAACTGGAGACCGATCGCAGGCATATCCTAAAGAGGATTGATGATATACAACAGGAATTGGAAAGAGTTAGAAAGACTAGGGAGATTCAAAGGGGAAGAAGGATTAAATCGGAGCTTCCCATTGTTGCCCTTGTGGGTTATACAAATGCGGGGAAATCTACACTATTAAATTCATTGTTAAAAATGAGCGAACAATACAGCAATACCAGGGAAGTCTATGTTAAAGATATGTTATTTGCTACATTAGATACAGCTTTGCGTAAATTATCTTTTCCGGACAAGTTAGAATTTATATTGATAGATACTGTCGGTTTCGTGAACAAGCTTCCCCATACTTTAATAGATGCTTTTAAGGCAACTCTGGAAGAAGTAAAATATGCGGATTTACTTATACATGTTATAGATGCCTCAAATGAGGAATATAATCTACAAAAAGAAACCACACTCAACGTATTGCGTGAATTGGGGGTTGAAAGTAAGAATATAATAAATGTTTATAATAAAATTGATAAAATATCGGATATGACATTAATACCTAAAGATGAGTATTCATTAGCAATCTCTGCAGAAACAAACGAGAATTTAGATCTGTTGATACGATATATAGGGGAACAGATAGGCCCGCGGATTATCGAAATTAATTTATTGATTCCCTATGATAAAGGCAACCTTATATCAAGTTTACATGATGACGGTATAGTTATTGAATCTGAATACGCCGAAGAGGGGTTTAAGGCAAGAGCAAAAGTTGAAAAAACATACCACCACAAATATGAACCTTTTCAACTGGATGTTGTTGAATAAAATAATTGCATGTGGCATTTTTAAGTGTTTGTGCTGCCTGTGATTTAGGGCATTTTACTTGCTCAGGCTGAGTATAAGGAGTATATTTTATCTGTTTTGTCTACATCAAATTGGTACTGGCAAGATTCTGAAAAGCGGTTGTAAAATTGTATTATTTAATATATTATAGTATATAAGATAAAAAGAAGGAGGATCAGTCCTATGCTTTTTAGAAATTGTGCAGGTGGAGTTGTGTTCTACGCAAACCAAGTGTTTATTCTCAAAAACGAAAAAAATGAGTGGGTTTTACCAAAAGGTATGATTCGTAACGAGAGTCTCTCAAGGGATGTGGCATTAGAACGGGTTAAGATTGAGACCGGTATTGATGCTGAAATCCTTTCGACCGCGGGAGGAACTAGTTACGAATTTTATTCTGTCACCAGAAAACAGCCTGTATGTAATCAAATCACATGGTATATCATGAATGCAAAAACAAAAAAATTTGAAGTAAACAAACAGTTAGGATTTAAAGAGGGTGGATTTTATACCATAGATAAGGCTTTAGAAATGATTACCTATAGCCAGGATAAGTCCTTAGTTAATTTATCTTACAAAAAATACAAGAAAATGATGAGACGTAAGGCCGTAACAGCAATAAAAGCAACAGAAGCAGTAATATAGACGGTGTTAAATATGTGCATATAAGTCGGAACACAGTAAAAAGAAGCAGGCTATTATGGCTTCTTTTTACTGTGTATTGTTATATGATATAATATACTGGTCAACTTGTTGTTTTTGCTAACTTTTCATCAGGTGTTCGGGTTCTTGTTATAATAAATTAATTATAATATAAAAAGGGATTGATAGTGCATGCTAAAAAAATATAAAACTTTATTATCATATGGTAAAGATGAGATTGTCATTGAGAAATCAAAATTTATAGGACATGCAACCCCGGTAGAGAGTGAAAAAGAGGCCATCGCTTTTATAGAAAAAATAAAAACCGAGCATTGGAATGCTACGCATAATGTTCCGGCCTATATAGTTGGTGAAAACAATGAAATACAGCGATATAGTGACGATAGGGAACCTTCCGGAACAGCGGGGGTGCCGGTGTTGGAAGTGATCAAGAGAGAGAATTTGAGAGATGTTGTGATAGTTGTAACAAGGTATTTTGGTGGGATTAAGCTTGGAACGGGCGGTTTGGTGAGGGCGTACACAAGAGGGGCTAAGATCGCTCTGCAGGCAGCCAAAATAATAACCAAAACATTACATAAACTCATTATTGCAACGGTAGATTATACTATATCGGGTAAAGTTCAAAATGAGATTCTACAGAATGGATATTTAATAAAAGAAACAAAATATGATGATGCGGTTCATTTTTATGTATACGTAGAGGTTAGCTTTTCGGATCGTTTCAAAAGTCAGATTACAGAATGGACAAGTGGGAGATGCAATTTGAATTTTGTAGGGGAAGAATATTTAACTGAAATAGATGGAAAAATAAGTATCACATAAAAAAACGGATCGGGATAAATCTGGGCTTTCCCAAATTAAAAACTATGTTATCCGAGATATATATTATTATCCAATATTCATTTGTATAAATAAATGTATTGGGATTGCAAATTATAGGTAAGCTTATTTATTTCTTCTTTTTGATTTAAAACAAAATTCATAGATTCCCATAATCAGCAAAAACACTCCAAATAGTTTTTTAAGCAATTTTGACGAGACAATCAGGGCTATTTTTGAACCTGCAAAAGTACCGAAAAGCCCAAAAAAAATAAGTGGATAGCTGAATTTTAACAATATTTTTTTATTTCGATAGTGGGTGATTAACGCAACAATTGCGATGGGAATAAATGAGATCAAATTGATACTCTGAATGGTTTGCTGTTGCAGGTCTGTCATCAATATCAGGCCGGGAATTAAAATGGTGCCGCCACCGATTCCCATGCCGCCTATTATACCGGCAACTAAGCCTAGTAAGAAAAACATCATTAAAGTATCATCCTTATAGCAGCAATAATCATAAAAAAGCTGAATATCTTTCTGAGGTGATCTGCTGAAATTTTATTTAAAACATTGGATCCTATATAACTTCCAATAATTCCTCCGATAGCTACCTGCAATGTAATATTTATTGCAGTAAAACCGTTTTTATAATAGATATAACTGCTCATCAAAGAGAGAGGAAGAATTATGGATATGGCCGTAGCCTGGGCCTTATGTTGGCTGATTCCCAGGATAAATGTGAGTGATAAAACCAGGATTGTACCGCCGCCACCGCCGAATAATCCATTGATGACACCGGATATAAAGCCGATTAAAATGATTTTAATCCAATATGTAAATTTGGACATTTTATTTCCCCCGATACTTGATATATACCTGTACAGGTATATTATACATCTATTGTATATATGTGCCGTACATATATCTGCCCCGTAGGGTGGCCGGTCTTGTTCATTCTAGGACAATCAGGATTATTTGTTCCTATATAATATAATTTTGTCCAAATCAAGCAAAATTATGTTAAGCATCAGATTTTAAAAAGGAAGGGAATGTTTTTATGAGACAGGATATAAACGCCGGGATCAATGAAGTTGTATTGTGGCTCAGAGAACAGGTAAATAATTGCGGGGCAAGAGGTCTATTAGTTGGAATTTCAGGGGGGGTGGATTCCGCAGTTGTCGCCTGTTTAATTAAGAGAGCCTTTCCCAACAATTCATTGGGTGTAATATTGCCCATAAAAAGTGATATAAGAGATATAAAAGATGGAAACTTGAGTATAAAGACTTGCAATATAGAATGTTTGGAGATTGATTTAAAAGAAGAACATAACAGTATTATGGAAAAAGTTACAACACAATTAGAAAATAAGGGCATATTTAATGAAAATGCAAAAAGAATTATGGACGCTAATTTAAGAGCGAGACTGAGGATGAGTACGCTTTACGCAATTGCTAATGATTTAAATTATTTGGTAGTGGGGACAGATAATAAGGCAGAAATATATACGGGATATTTCACTAAATACGGTGATGGTGGTGTTGATCTTCAGCCGATAGCCGAATTAAAAAAACATGAGGTATATGAGTGGGCCAGGGCATTGGGTGTGCCCAAT
>CAYOGD010000117.1:0-4434 GCA_964403395.1 uncultured Alkaliphilus sp. | reverse complement strand
CCCTCCACGAATATAGTTATCTCCTTTAATTCGTCTTGCTCTACCCTGAACCCCAGCTTGTCTATTATCTCCGTAAATTGTTCCACACCTGTCTGTTCCGTATCATATTCTACCGTCAATTTTTCTGTGGCTAAATTTACGGCAGCTTCAATTACTCCCTCCATTTTAGATATGCTACCTTCTAAATTGGCAGCACAGGCAGCACATGCCATTCCTTTCACATGCAATGTTTTTGTGGCAGTTTTCACAAAATTTCACCCCTTAAATATTTTATTTTAAATTTTTGAAGTTGAGGCATGTTATCTGATAATGTGTCGTAACATATATTTAAAACATCTAAAAATTTAATATAAAATACTAAGTGAATGCATTTGAGAATATGATTATAATTCCCAGCGAATGAAGATGAAAAATACGTGAAACAACCTGCATGTTCGAAGCGAAGCAAGTTTGCAGGTTGTAGTATTTTTCATTGGAATAAGCTGTAGGAATTATTCATATTCGAAACTAAATGAACGTGTATTGTTATATTAAATTTTATTAGACAACTAGGTTTGTATTAGCGACACATTATTAAACTTATACACCATAATAAACCAAAAGACACATATCTATCTTGTCAGTCTCTTTATCGTTTTCAAAATCTCCTCTATCACATCAGTGTCCCCATGCTGTATTTGATCCACGATGCAATTTTTTATATGACTTTCCAAAAGTATAATCTGTACGGAATGAAGAGCAGATCTTGAAGCCTCTATTTGATTGATGATGTCATCGCAGTAAGTCTCTTTTTCAATCATATTTTTAATACCCCTAATCTGGCCTTCTATTCGGTTTAATCTATTTATAACAGATTTTTGGGTTTTAACCGAAGCCTCTGTCGGCTTTTTATCCGTTCTACTGCAAGGATTTTTCAAGGTATCACCTCCGTCCTCTTGAGTATACCATACCCCCCTAAGGTATGCAAAGAGCAAAATTTTTCATATTTTTTCCTAAAATCTGTATACTCCTTACAATCTCTCTAATATACATGACGGTATGACTTCCTATCATATAACATACCCGAGGTACTTTATAATATGCTAAACATGGATTTGTTTTTAACAAATCAAATAACTGATAGAATAAAATTTTATAATATTATCAGGAATCCGACCCCAATATTAAACAAATATTTGAATCGTGAGGAAATCATCCTCTCATGACTCAAATATTTGCAATAATCATATCTTAATAAGGATAATAACAAGAAGTAAAGTGATATACATCATAACAAAAGCATTATTCTCAGACATAAATCCTTTACAGACCAGTCTATTTTTCTATAACTATTTTATTTGCATATTTTTCATAAAAATGATAACCTGAACCTGCTTCAGCCAGTATATCCAACAATTCATCAGGTTTTGTCACCGCAACACTACCTATCTTTTTAATTCCTCTTCTGAAAAAAGCATCCGGCAATACGCTGGCGGTAGGCCCCACCACTATAATTTCCGCACCTTCCTTTGCCATTGACACTAATCCTTCCAACGTATTGTTAATTATTGTAGTCCCCGTAATGATTATTAAATCTGATTGGCCTAAAGCCTCATGAGCCTTGTCGACAGGTACAAAATGATCTAATTCGTCCTCTCTCAGCGTCTTCGAATCTAATTCCAATATAAAAAACTTGCTTTTATTTTGCTTTAGCATCTTAATATAAGGTATTAAAGCACCTACAACCGTCACGGTTTCATGTTGTAATATTGTATTCTCATTTACAGGATCCGCATCATATGTTATTTTGTAAATTTTATCATAGCCTTTTTGATTCCAGCAAGTTGCAGATAATGCATTTAAAACTGCTATTCCCAGGGCCTTTCTTAAAACGCTTCCTTTAAACATACTTTCAATAAAATATTCAGCTTTTTTGCCTGCTATTTTACCTGAAAGAGGCATCTCTTTTGCAGAGCTGGGACAACAAACTGCCTCCGGTACTTCCTTGATAGGAGTAAAACAGATGCCCCCTTCCCCATTACTGAGTTTAACACCTGTGAAAAACAAACCTATCACCGCACGCTCAACTGTTATATCGTTCATCTCTTCACCCAATATAGTCTTGACCTGATCTATTGTTTCCTGGAGTATTTCATTGGACTTTTCTGCCATTTTTAGTGCCCGGTTCCTATACCTGTTAAATTCCTCACTAAAAACCGGGATCTTCACCGCCTCTCTTTACATTTCTTATTTAATAACCTTGTCCTGTTCTTGATCGTTTCTTTGTTGATTATTACACTGCGTGACGACTTAAAAAATACAAGCCTTTTTCTGTCGGAAAAAGGCTTGATAGCAAAAACATGTACTTAAAATCAAATACAATACTTACTTCATATATCTCCTTTCCTAACACGGGAGGCATAACGGTTTCCCTTATACCCTATCGGTCTCTCTATCGTATAACCAGGTTCTTTAGATAAAAAGACTCGGAGAACTGAATTTCTATTAAATTTTACATTTTGAGAATGAAATACGGATTTTGTATCATCTGTAATAACTTTGTTTTTTTATTCCTCTGTTCCCTCATCTGTTTCTTCTTCTGTCTCTTCTGCATCTTCTACTGCTTCTTCATCTACCGCTTCCGCATCTAATTCTTCTTCTAACTCTTCTTCTAGTTCCTCTTCTAATTCTTCTACCATATCTTCTACCAAGGTCAAGGATGCTATGAGCCTATCTTTTTCCTCCGTAATTTCAATGTTTTCATCTTCTCCTATATTCAGATCTGCTATTGTAAGAAAATCTCTTTCCTTTAATTTAGATACGTCCAACTCTACCCTATCCGGTAGATATCTTGGATAAGTTTGGATTTCTATCTCATTGAGGAGCATTTCCACAAACTGTGATGATGTCTCCACTTCTTCACGATTGATCAATCGTATCGGCATTATCATCTTGATCTTTTCTTTCTCGTCCAATGTTTGAAAATCTATGTGTATTACCTTCTTATCGACAATTCCTCTTTGCAATTCTTTGATAATCACAAAGTTCTTTTCGCCTTCAAGCTCCAGACTTATCTTAACATTCTGGCCAAACCTTGAAAGCATCCTTATTACTTCCCTCTCATCAAATAGTATCTCTTTTGTCTCCGCGCCCCTGCTATAAACTACGCCCGGTATCTTTCCGCTTTTTCTGGCTTTTCGTGCCTCATTCTTTCCCGTAGTTTTTCTTATCTCGGCATTTAATACTGGTGTTGCCATGTCTGTATTCCTCCTTAAACTTTGCAATCCATTATATCATCAAACAATCCGACAAAATATTCCTTCCCGGATAACAAGCTTTTGTTTTTTATCACGCGCTGCAAAAAAACACATCATAAAAATACAATGAGATTACATTTGTAAAGCTAAACCGCTTATTTATATACTGATTCCTTATATTAATCTATAGTATACGGCAACAAAGCTATATGTCTGGATCTCTTGATTGCTTTTGTCAATTCCCTCTGATGAATTGCACAATTGCCTGAAATTCTTCTCGGCAAAATTTTACCTCTTTCAGTTACATATTTTTTTAATTGTTGTACATCTTTATAATCAATATTTTTTGTTTTGTTAGCACAGAAAACACAAATTTTTCTCCTTGTTCTACGCCTTCTTCTATTATCGCCTACCACATCTTACCTCCTATTCTTTAAAATGGGACATCTTCGTCCTCATCCATCGCTTGAAATTCATTGATATCTATATCGATATCTTCAAAATCATCTGTCTGTTCTTGTTTAGCAGGAGCTGTTGCCTTTCCTCCCCTGTCGCCCCAGTCTAAAAATTTTACGGTATTAGCCACAATTTCCGTGATATATCGCTTTTCCCCGGTTTGCGTCTCATAAGATCTATTTTGAAGCCTTCCTTCCAGCGCCACTAATCTGCCTTTGGCTAAGTAATTAGCACAATTTTCCGCAGTTTTTCCCCATACCACTATATTAAAAAAATCTGCTTCGCCATCTTTTGAAAAGGGCCTGTTTACCGCTACACTGAAATTAGCTACAGATTTTCCACTCTGAGTAAACCGCAATTCCGGATCCCTGGCAAGACGTCCGATTAAAATTACTCTATTCATTTTTCCCCCACCTTTAATATTATTCTCCTATTTTAACAATCAAATGTCTCATGACTTCATCTGCAATTTTCAGATTTCTGTTCAATTCATTTATGACCTCTGTCTCGGAATTAAAGTTTACTAAAACATAGTAACCTTCATTGATTTTGTCAATTTCATAGGCCAGTTTTCTGTTGCCCCACTCGTCAACATTTTCGATTGTCCCCTCAGTTTCGATAATATCCCTAAGTTTTTCTAACAATTGGGCCCTTTTTTCTTCCCCGGCACTGGGTTTTAGAATATATACCAATTCATATTTGTTCATTTTAACACCTCCCTCTGGACTCAGCGGCCCTGCTT
>CAYOGD010000116.1:0-4523 GCA_964403395.1 uncultured Alkaliphilus sp. | reverse complement strand
TCTGATTTTCCAATTTGATACATCAATATTTGGTGCTAATCCGGCTCGCCGGAAAAGCCGGCAAACTGATTTCTAGATGCGAAAGTGGCTCAGTGGCAGAGCATCGCCTTGCCAAGGCGAGGGTCGCGGGTTCGAATCCCGTCTTTCGCTCCATTACGGGCTCGTAGCTCAGGTGGTTAGAGTGCACGCCTGATAAGCGTGAGGTCGGTGGTTCGAGTCCACCTGGGCCCACCAATATAGTATTAGATTATGGGATCTTATTTAAAATATAGATCTCTTTTTTTATGCACAATAAATTTTCGAACATATTGGGAATTAAAAGCAGAATTCTTTTAGGCACTACTTTTGATTTATCTATTTCTTTTTTGGAGAAATTAGGATAGTATAATATTATGGGTAAAATACAATTATAGATAAACAGCATATACTCAATATAGAAATTAAAAACTTGTAACAAAGTTCGAAATAAAAAATTCAAAGCAAGAGGGTGTTTTGAATGCGGGAAGTTCTGAATTTACTTATGAATATAAATATAAGGGACATTATTGATATGGGCATAGTCGCTTTTGCTTTTTATAAGCTCTATATGCTTATCAGAAAAACGAGGGCGGAGCAACTTATCAAAGGAATATTGGTATTATTAATAGCTACCCAGGTAAGCGGTTGGCAGCAACTTCATGTGATCAATTGGATATTAAGAAATACGATGACCGTAGGCTTGATTGCCCTGCTCATCGTATTCCAACCCGAACTGAGGAGGGCACTTGAATATATAGGCAGGACTAAATTTTTAACAAAGTCTATAACAGATATAGAGGAAGAAGAGATTAAAAACATAGTAGATGAATTAATAAAGGCTGTAGACTTTTTGTCGGGTAAAAAAATAGGGGCTCTCATCATTATTGAAAGAGAGACCGGACTGAGCGAAATCATTGAAACGGGGACACAGATCAATGGCAAAATTTCCAGCGAGTTGCTCATAAATACCTTTATTCCGAATACACCCCTTCATGATGGTGCCGTTGTTATCAGAAAGGACCAAATATTAGCCGCAGGCTGTTTATTACCTTTAACCGATAATCCCAATATAAGCAGAGCATTAGGTACAAGGCATAGGGCGGGAATCGGTATCACTGAAAAATCGGATTCTATGGCTATCATTGTTTCTGAGGAAACCGGCAATATATCCGTTGCGGAAAACGGAAAAATAAATAGGTTTTTGAATATTGAAAAACTATCACAGATATTGCTTCAAAGCTATAGGGCGGAAGAGAGCCGTAAATGGCAATTTTTAAGGATGAAACGGAGGAATAAAGATGAATAGAAATATAGCGCCTAAAATTATTTCAATCCTTTTTGCCCTTGTCCTATGGATGTATGTCATGAGCACATTCAATCCGGTAGAATATCGAAATATTGCAAATATTCCCGTAAAGCTTATAAATGTGGAAGAACTTAAGGATCAAAAATTAGCTATTAAAAATGATGCTGATTTTAAGGTAAGGGTTAAATTGACGGGAAGAAGGGATGAAATAAATAAAGTACTTGCCGAACAAATCCGGGTCAGTGCAGATTTAAGGGGATATGGGGCAGGAGTAAACAATATACCCTTAGAGATCACTGTGCCCAACAATGTGGAAACAGATATAACCCCTGGGTTTATTCAGTTGGAATTTGAGAAAATTATAAAAGAGCAGAGAGAAGTGAAGGTTATAACCTCCGGTATCCCTAAGGATAGTTTTGTTATCGGGAGGCTTGATTATAGGCCGACAACTGTATGGATTGAGGGGGCAGAGAGCCATGTCAATCTGGTAAAAAACGTGATTGCAGAGCTGGATATAACTGAAAAATCCGAAAATATTGCATCTCGGTTACCACTAAAGCCAGTAAATAGTGAAAATGAGGAGATACTTGATGTTGATGTAGAAACTTCTTATATTGATGTTTCACTGTCAGTCGATCTATTAAAATCCGTTTCCGTTAAACCGGATTTACAAATAACTACCGAGGATGATTATATTATCTCTGATGTAAAGGTCAGCCCTTCAAATGTTATGTTGAGGGGACAAAAAGATTTAATCAGTGGGATCACTGAAATTGCTACCGAACCGATTAAATTTGAGGGCCTGAACCAAGATAGGACTTTAAATGTGAAGTTGAATCTACCGGAAGGAGTAACTCTGCATGAAAATGTGCCTATTACTGTTGATTTGCGTTTAGGTAAAGTAGAAGAGGCGATCTATAAGATAAGCAAGGATGAAATAGTATTTAACAATATAGATGAGGGGCTCAAGGTTGATATGGATGATATTCCCGAAAACATAGATGTGAGGATAGTCGCATTAAGAGACGTGTTAGACTCTATTAAGGAAAACAATATAAAGATAGTAGTAGATTTAAATGAACTGGGTGCGGATAAATATACTATTGAATTAGCTGCCCTACTGCCTTTTACTATTGAAAAAGATATCAAGGAAATGCATTTGAATCCTAGGACCATCGATATTAAGTTGGTGGACAAATAATAATATTGGTTGGATAACAATCAATAACCGGGGATATTATGTTAAATAGTTGAGCAATATTGTATCAGGACTTTTAAATAGTCGCAATTTAGTGTATTATAAAGAAAGTATTATCTGTAAATATAAAATTGAGATAGGATGATGAAATATGTTGCATAGTAATATGCAATATTTTTCATTATGCACTGTATAAGGTGATATAATGCTTAATGATAAAAGGATTCGTATTATTGTGGGACATTACGGCAGCGGTAAAACTGAATTTTCGGTAAATTATGCTATCAATTTGGCGGAGTTAGGCAAAAAGGTGGCGTTAGTTGATTTAGATGTTGTAAATCCATACTTTAGAAGCAGGGAGAAACTTGAACTTTTGGAGAGCTATGGTATTTTGGTAGAGTCCAGCTATATAAAAGGTTCCGGCATTGATTTGCCTGCCGTATCAGCCGGTATTTTAGGGCCGTTACAGAATGAGGATTATGATTTAATAATAGATGTTGGTGGAGATTTTGCGGGAGTAAAGGCATTGGGCAGGTATTATAAATATTTGGTTCCCGGCAAATATGATATGTTCTGTGTGGTCAATGCTAATAGGCCTGAAACACAGACAGTGGAAGGTGTTATATATCATATAAAAACTATTGAAAAAACCTCCGGGGCAAGGGTGACAGGGCTAATCAACAATACTCATTTACTAAAGCATACTACGGTGGAAGATGTTTTAAAAGGTATGGACCTTTGCGAAAAAGTTTCAATCAAACTAAATATACCTATTAAATATATCGGCGCTATTGAAAGTGTAATAAAGAAATTACCAGATGGCCTGAAAGGTCAAATTATGCCTATAAAAATGATTATGCGCGAGGATTGGATGTAGAACGGGGGAGGGTTTTAGATGGCAAAAATTAAAGGCAGAGTTACATTCGATGAGGATCGTTGTAAGGGTTGTGAATTATGTACATTTGTCTGTCCGGTAAATATAATCAAAATGGATAGAGATAGAATCAATGTTAAGGGGTACCATCCGGCTACCATATATGAAATGGATAAATGCATTGCATGCGCAAATTGTGCAACTATATGCCCAGATTTGGTAATTACTGTGGAAAAAGAGGATTGATTAAAAATTATCGGGAGGGAAATATATGTCTAAAGTACTGATGAAAGGAAATGAGGCACTTGGTGCCGCCGCTATTAAAGCAGGGTGTAAATATTATTTCGGATATCCTATCACACCTCAGAGTGAGTTGCCTGAATTTATGGCCAGAGAATTGCCCAAAGTGGGGGGAGTGTTTCTTCAGGCCGAATCGGAGGTAGCCGCTATCAATATGATATATGGGGCCGCAGGTGCGGGAGAGAGGGTATTGACATCATCTTCTTCGGTAGGAATTGCTTTGAAACAGGAGGGGATAAGTTATATAGCCGGTGCGGAATTACCCTGTGTCATTATAAATATATCCAGGGGGGGCCCGGGCTTAGGCGGGATTCAACCTTCACAATCGGATTATTTTATGGCTACACGGGGTGGAGGAAACGGAGACTATAGGCATCCCGTATATGCTCCGGCCACAATTCAGGAGGCGGTTGATCTGACGATGGAAGCTTTTGATGTAGCTGATTATTACAGGACCCCGGTGATCATATTAGGGGACGGTATGATCGGTCAGATGATGGAACCCGTTGAGTTTAAGGAGCCTAAAAAGAGGGATTTACCGCCGAAAGATTGGGCAACAAGGGGGACAGAGGGGAAAAGAAAACCGAATATCATAACTTCTTTATTTTTGGACCCGCAGAAACTTGAGGATCATAACTGGAAATTAGATAAAAGATATAAAGAGATAGAAGAAAATGAAACCATGTATGAGATGCATAAAATGGAGGATGCTGAAATTGTAATCGTGGCTTACGGCACAACCTCAAGGGTAGTAAAAAATGCTATTGAAAAATTGAGAGAAGAGGGAATTAAAGCGGGACTTATCAGGCCAATTACAGTATGGCCCT
>CAYOGD010000115.1:0-4587 GCA_964403395.1 uncultured Alkaliphilus sp. | reverse complement strand
ATACAAACCACTTCCCCCTTATCTACCGAAAAATTAATATCTCTCAAAACTTCATTAGCTCCAAAGGATTTGCTTAAATGCTGTATATCAATTATCTTTTCCATATATATCTCACCTTCTTAAATCCTCTCTCCGAGGCCACCGTCTTTTTTTAACATATCCCCCGGCCTTTGCACCTGCATCTGATTGCCTAACATATCATAGTTTGACGGCCCATCTAATTTTCCTTCAATAGCACGCAAAATTCTTGTTATTGTAATTGTCATTATAAGATAAATGATACTGGTAATAAAATATGCCTCCGAATATCTAAAATTATTGCCCGCAATGGATTTTGTTTGAAAATATAGCTCCGTTACCGAAATTACATTGAGAACGGATGTATCTTTTATATTGATCACGAATTCATTGCCCGTCGCCGGTAAAATGTTGCGAATCACCTGGGGTAATACAACATTTATCATAGTTTGAACGTGATTCATACCTATGGCATGAGCCGCCTCAAACTGTCCCTTATCGATGGAGATTATACCACCCCGTACAACTTCCGCCATATAAGCCCCTGTATTGATTGAAACAATAAAAATTGCTGCGCCCAATCTATCTATGTGTATACCAAATGCCACAGCGGAGCCATAATAGATCACCATGGCCTGAACAATCATGGGTGTTCCGCGAAAAAATTCCACATATGCGGTGAGGAATGAATTGATACTTTTTAATAATACTCTCTTCCCTTTTTTTTCGGGCATCGGTATTGTCCGTATAACCCCTACTATCAGGCCTATAAAAAAGCCTACAACAGTACCTATTATAGAAATAAGAAGTGTTACCCCTGCCCCTCGAATAAACATTGGCCAATATTTTGTCCAAATTCTTATAAGCCATTGTAGCTCCATGCCAATTATTCCTCCTTTGAAAATCATAAAATAAAAACCGATCGCATTATATAAATACAACCGGTTTTTAACAATTAATCCTGTTCCGCTGGTTGATTCTTGGTAGCAGTATCCATAATGCTTAAAAAGTCATCATCTGTAAATCCTGCCAATACTTCATTTATTTTGTTTCTCAGTTCGTCATCGCCTTTTCGAATTCCCACGGCAATGGCCGTATCATCATCCGATGTTTCAAATCCGTCCGTAAATTCTACAAATGCAAAATTTTTATTAGCACTCACGGCACTAACAGCTTCCGGACGCTCCGAAACATATCCGTCTAATATTCCTGATTCCACCGCAACCCTCATTACAGGGAAAGTATCCATCGCAGTTTCTTTTTTTACACCCTTTATTTGGTCGATTACCGTATAATGGAATGTGTTTAATTGAGCGGTTATTTTTGCCCCGCTGAAATCCTGTATAGAAGTTGCATTTTCATATTTGCTGCCTTTCTTAACTACCATAACCAGATCAGATTTGTAATAATTGTCGGAAAAATCGATCGTCTCTTTACGATCTTCCGTAGGTGACATACCTGCCATTATCGCATCAATTTTATTTGCTTGTAACGCCGGCACCAGACCGTCCCATTCAATCTTGACAACAACCAGTTTCTTGCCCAATCCTTCGGCTACTTTTTTGGCAATTTCTACGTCATATCCTCCCGCATATTCCGAGCTTGCGTCAATTTTAACCGCGCCGTTTGAATCATCCATCTGTGTCCAGTTAAACGGTGCATAGTCGGCTTCGAGCCCTACCCTAAACGGCTCTTTTTTGTCCTGGTCGGAATCACCGTCCTCTTCGCCACCACCCTGTTCCACTTGAGCACTGTTGTTTTCATCGCCTTCCCCACCTGTAGGTTCATCGCCATTTCCTCTGCACCCTACTAATAACATAGATAATACCAATAATATTACCAATGCTATCGATATTTTTTTATTCACAGCTAACTTCCCCCTTCTTTTTTTATAGATTTAATTTATTATTGTTTAAAATATAAGAATTCAATCTATACTTAACCATAGCATGTACTTATTTTGAGGTCTAAAATATATAAAACCTGAGTCCACCTCAGGTTATATTATATGTAGTTGCCCCTTTTCCCTCATCTTTTTTAAACATGAGATAGCACAACTCAATAAACTGAGATGTTTATTGAGACAGCTCCGCAGCTATTAACTGCAGATCCAGCAAATAGCACCGAGAATGCCACCTGCTTCGGCGATATCCCCTTCTCCTCAGCATCAAGGCCCCTCAGACTCCGCTGAAGACTGTTGAATATCGCACCTCTACCCCACTATAAAGGTGAGGCTCTATTAAATTTATTATTGCACATAGTATACAGTAATATATTTAATATGTCAACCCATTTAAAATCACAGAAGATAGCTGTTCTATACGATTATATTCCCAGTTTATTCCGATAGAATTTTGTCCAATGCTTCCACTGTTCTTTGTATATCTTTTTCCTCTATTATAAAGGGAGGGAGAAAACGCAGTATCTTTTCGGCAGTACAGTTTATCAATATTCCCTCCTCTGCCATTTTCTGTGCAAAGGGGGCTCCCGCTGTTTTTAACTCTAATCCCAGCATCAAACCCTTGCCCTTTGTTTGTTTTACCAGAGGATGTTTTTCTACAAGTGTCTGTAACTGCTCCTTAAAATAATTTCCCTTCCGTTCCACAGTTTCCCAGAGTTTCTCCTGCAAAATATACTTTAAAGTGGCCAATGCGGCGCTGCAGGCCAATGGATTACCTCCAAATGTGGTACCATGGTCCCCGGGATTAAAAGCTGCGGCTGCCTCTTCCGTTGCCAACATAGCCCCTATGGGAAAGCCGTTGCCCAAGGCTTTGGCCAAACTCATGATATCCGGCTCCACGCCAAAATGTTCATAAGCAAATAATTTTCCCGTCCTTGCCATACCGCATTGAATTTCATCAAATATCAATAGGATATCTTTCTGTGCGCATATATTTTTTAACTCTTTTAAGAATTTCTCTTCCGCAACATTGACTCCGCCTTCTCCTTGTACAGGTTCTACAATGATAGCGCAAGTTTTATCTGTAATCTCCGCCTTTACGGAATCTATATCATTGAAATTTGCAAACCTAAAACCTCCCGGCATAGGGCCGAAACCTTCCTGATATTTTTTATTGTAAGTGATGCTCAATGTTGCAAGGGTTCTGCCGTGAAAAGAGGAGGTCATGGCTATGATTTCATTTCTTCCTTCTCCATATTTTTTATATGAATATTTCCTGGCTAATTTTATGGCCGCTTCATTGGCTTCTCCGCCGCTGTTACAGAAAAATGCTTTATCCGCAAAGGAATTCTCCACTAAAAGTTTTGCCAATTCCACCTGTTCCGGAATCCAATATAAGTTTGAGATATGTATCAACTTCTCAACCTGCTTTTGAATTGCCTCAACAATCACGGGATGGCTGTGCCCTAAATTACATACACTTATCCCCGCTATCATATCCAGATATTCTTTGCCTTCTACATCCTTTAAATAACAGCCTTTTGCTTCTTTTATAACCCTGGTCCCGCGGTTATAAGTATTCATACTATATTTTTTTCCGTCTTCTACAATGTCAATCATTATATTTTTCCCCCTAATCCGTAATCATCGTCCCTATACCTTCATTTGTAAATATCTCTAAGAGTATGGAATGAGGCTTTCTACCATCTATGATATGTGCTCTTTCCACACCGCCTTTTATCGCTTCAAAACAACATTTTATTTTAGGGATCATCCCGCCGCTTATGATGCCCTTATCCATATATTCCTTTATATCTTTTGTTTTAATTTGGGAAATAACAGTAGAGCTGTCGTTCCGGTCCCTCATGACTCCCTTTACATCTGTAATTAAAATCAGTTTTTTAGCATTCAATTCGGCCGCCAACCGTCCTGCTACTTCATCGGCATTGATATTAAATGATTCCCCTTCGTCCCCGTAAGCTATCGGGGAAATCACCGGAATATATCCTTTGTTTATAATAGTATCTATCAGATCGGTATTTACTTCCACTATCTCTCCTACCAAACCAAGTTTAGTATCTTTTTGCTTTGCTCTGAAGGTGCCCCCGTCTTTTCCACTGATCCCTATAGATTTTACACCGTTTGCATTTATACACGAGACAATCTCCCTGTTGATCTTCCCAAAAAGGACCATCTCCGTGATTTCCATAGTTTCCTCATCCGTTACACGCAAACCATCTATAAATTCAGCCTCTTTGCCTAGTTTTTTCATCAAATTCGTAATATCCGGGCCTCCCCCGTGTACAATTATCGGATTCATCCCTACAAATTTCATCAACACTATATCCCTTATGACACTGTGTTTTAATTCTTCGTTCATCATAGCATTACCACCATATTTTATTACAACTGTTTCGTTATGAAATGATTTTATGTAAGGTAAGCTCTCTATCAATACATTTGCCTTTTCACATGGCGACAACTTCATGTTCTCCCTCCTAGATCCTTCGCTTCGCTCAGGATGACATATAAAAATTGCTCAGGTGACATATAAAAATTTTCCGGATACCATAAAAGTGTACTTTCCTGTAATAACTCTACAACATTCTATGACCTGTAGGATATATTGATTTTTACGTAATCATATGACAGATCACAGCCCCATCCCT
>CAYOGD010000114.1:0-4606 GCA_964403395.1 uncultured Alkaliphilus sp. | reverse complement strand
TGTAATTTATATTCAAGCCCATGTACAAAGGGCAGACACACGGGTCTGCCCCTACAACCCGGAAGTAGGGGCGAACCCATGTGTTCGCCCTTTTGGAAAAACACAAGTATCCTTTGTGGGCAGACACACAGGTCTGCCCCTACAACCCGGAAATGTATAATTGGTTTATGATTAATCGTCCAACTTGAGAACGGACATAAACGCTTTTTGCGGAACTTCCACGCTTCCAACCTGTCTCATACGCTTTTTACCCTCTTTTTGTTTTTCTAAAAGTTTCTTCTTCCGTGTTATATCTCCGCCATAACATTTGGCCAATACATCTTTTCTGAGTGCTCTGATAGTTTCGCGGGATATTATTTTATTTCCAATTGCCGCCTGGATCGGTATAGCAAACTGATGCCTCGGAATTTCATCCTTCAATCTCTCACATATGGCCTTACCCCGTGTATAAGCCTTACTATGATGCACTATAAATGATAAGGCATCAACTTGTTCTCCGTTTATTAAAATATCTAATTTAACAAGATTTGATTGCCGATAACCCATAAATTCATAATCTAAAGACCCGTAACCCCTCGTTCTTGACTTCAGGGCATCAAAAAAATCATAAATTACCTCATTTAATGGCATCTCATAATAAAGGTTAACCCTATTTTCATCTATATACTGCATGTCCTTCATTTCTCCGCGACGCTCCTGGCATAATTCCATAACAGCCCCCACATAGGTATCCGGAACCATGATTGTAGCTTTGACAATAGGTTCTTCCATAATGCGTATCTCCTGCGGTTCGGGTAAATTAGCGGGATTTTGAATCATAAGAACTTCTCCGTCGGTTTTAGTAATTTTATATATGACACTTGGTGCAGTAGTTATAAGATCCAGATTAAATTCCCTTTCCAGCCTCTCCTGGACAATTTCCATATGAAGCAAACCTAAAAAACCGCATCTGAAACCGAAGCCTAATGCAACCGATGTTTCCGGTTCAAAGATAAGAGCAGCATCATTTACCTGAAGTTTTTCAAGGGCATCTCTTATATCTTCATATTTCTCACCCTCCGCCGGATATATACCGCAATATACCATCGGATTCACTTTTCTATATCCCGGTAACGGTTCCGGTGTCGGGTTTAATGCATCCGTAATTGTATCCCCTACACGACAGTGCCTGACATCCTTGATACTGGCCGCTATATATCCTACGTCTCCGGCTTTTAAGGAATCTATCTGTATCGGTTCTAATGAAAAAACACCTACCTCGATGACCTCAAACTCCTTATCGGTAGCCATCATTTTTATCTTCATACCCTTCTTGACTTTGCCTTCCATTATTCGAACATAGGCTATAACTCCTTTATAGCTATCATAAAAAGAATCAAATATTAATGCTTTTAACGGCGCATCTTCATCTCCCGCAGGTGGTGGAACCCTCTTCACTATATGTTCTAATACATCTTCAATATTTAAACCTTCTTTCGCAGAGATTAAAGGGGCTTCTCTCGCATCCAAACCAATAATATCTTCAATTTCCCTTTTTATTTCATCCGGTCTGGCACTGGGTAAATCGATCTTATTTATGACCGGTATTATTTCTAAATCTTGCTCCAAGGCCAAATATACATTAGCCAGAGTTTGTGCTTCTATACCCTGTGACGCATCCACAATCAGTATTGCACCTTCACAAGCCGCTAGGCTTCTGGATACTTCATATGTAAAGTCTACATGGCCCGGGGTATCTATCAAATTTAAGTAATATTCCTCTCCATCCTTATCCTTGTATACGAGACGAACTGTTCGCAATTTTATTGTAATTCCGCGTTCTTTCTCTAGATCCATATTATCCAGCACCTGGTCCTGCATTTCCCTCTGAGAAATTACACCTGTATGCTCAATAAGCCTATCCGCCAGGGTAGACTTGCCATGGTCAATATGTGCTATAATGGAAAAGTTACGAGTTCTCTCTTGTCGATCGCCTGGCATACTTCTCCTCCTCAACTATAAATAATTTTCTAAAGTATATCATACAATTTTTATATTTTGTAGCTATAATAAATAATTTATAACCCTAATAGTCCTTACAAAAAAATGCCGGAATAACCGACACTTTAAATATAATGCACTTTAGAATACCTGCCCAATCTTCTCCCTTATACTATAAGTCATTTTCTTTAATTGTGCAAATTTATTGTGTATTTGAGATTTTATAGCTAAAATATCGACCGGATGAGAATCTCCCATTATATGAACTATATAATTGCCGTCCCCCGTCCGCCTGTATGATATCAAACCGGTTTCATCTATCCCCAAGGTTGTTCTTATCTGAAAATCTACCGCTAGCAAACCACAAATTAATAAAATAATTTGTATAAGGATACATATTCTAAGGAATCTTTTGAGTTTGTTTTCTTTTTTTTTACGTTCTATTCTGCTCATCCACATCACCATTATTATTGTGGACTTTTTTACAGGTTTTAAACCCATGCGGTTCTATTCAGATAATAATTTTAACGCATCAGCGACAACATCCGCAAAATAGCAACCTGCCCTTCGAGCTTCTTCTATGGTATTAGCATTGGCTCCAAGCTCTACCAATGCCGAATGATCGGATAAATATTGATTATAGCTTCCATATTGCTTAACTAAAATATCCTTGCTGAAACCGGGATACTTAATATCGCTCACCGCCTTGACAAAACGAGCAAAACACTCTACCTCTTTTCTGTTTTTGCTTGTAGCCCCGATGACAAATTGAAAACGTGCAGCATATTCACCATTTATTTTAACTCTGCTGTTTTCGATTAATTTTGTTCTATCATTTCTTGTATCTATTTTATCAAATCCGTCCCTATGTACATCTAAAATCACCCTTATGGAAGAATTCTTTTCTAATATAGATTTGACCGTAGCGGCGGATCTGTTGTAAGAACCGCTATAAGAAGGATAATCATGGTATGTGATATCATGTATCACATTATAACCTTTTTTTTCTAACTCTGCGGTGATGATATCAGCAACTCCCATTACAGTATATTCCTTTTTTAAGCTATGATAGTTCCCTTCGGTTACAGGCTTATATGATTCTGTTCCGTGAGTATGGTATATTAAGATACTTGGCTTATCTTTTTCAATTTTTATAGACTTAGGTTTCGTTACATCTTTTAAATCTGCAATAGAAACAGAATTTAAACTGTCAACAACATTTTCATCATCTATTGCATATATTCTCTCTTTTTCATCATCTTCCGGCCTATTTCTATCAACATCATATTCATCCGTAACATCCCTATCGGCAGATACGGATTTCTCCTCCCCATTGCAATCGACAAGATGAATTTCTCTCGACCAATCCTCCTCCATCTGTTTATCCTTGTTACCGGGTATATTGGCCATCAATACATCGTGGTGTGCAACAGCAACCGGAAACTGTGCTTGTATAAAAGTTAACGGATTGTTAAAATTTATTTTAAATATGCCTGTAAAAAAAGAGGAACTTAACCCTTTAAGTGAAGGCTTCAATACATATTGCCTTTGCGCTTTTTTATTTGGAAATGTATGCTGTATTATCCTGATAAAAAAACTGCTATCTATTTTCTTATATTCATCCGGCCTCAAAAATCGGCTTTGATAATCTTCTTCACCAGCCATGCTCAAAGGTTTCCTATCAAATATTAATTTTGATACCAAAAATAGCATCAATAGGATAAGCAATAATATAATGATATAACGATTTTTTGATGTTTTCTTATATTTTTTCAAATAAAGCACCCGCTTTCTCATTTGCGTTTCTATAATAATTATGAAAATAGCAGGCGCTTTATTACTATAAATAATTAATGTATATACCGATTGACATCCTTTAAATCAATTCCCGGATGCATGGCAATATTGATACCGTTTGCAATAATCTGTGAAAGATTAGTAATTATCTCATCCACTCCCTTTGGAGTAACGATTATATTAGCACTGTACGGTTCCAGTACCTCTTTGATCAATTCATATTTTTCTTCTTTTTCCAGTTCTCTTAACATATTATAAAATTGTGAACCAACCTTTGTTTGTTTAGAAAATGCCTCGATCACCATCTCTATAGTGTCACTTGTCAGAGTTGCGGCATCCACCACAGTCGGTACCCCTATCGCTATGACAGGTACCCCCAGATTTGATCTGTCCAAAGCCTTGCGTTCATTTCCTATCCCCGAACCGGGTACAATCCCGGTTGTGGAAATCTGTATTGTTGAATTGATTCTTTCCACCTTTCTTGAAGCTAATGCATCCACTGCAATAACAATATCCGGTTTTGAATTATCGACTATCCCTTTTATTACTTCACTAATTTCCAGCCCCGTGGTTCCCATCACCCCGGGAGAAACTGCACTCATCTCTATAACATCTATATCTTCTTTCTTATCATAAAACTTAAACAAGTGTCGGGTAACAAAAATTTTTGATACAACCTTAGGGCCCAAGGAATCAGGAGTCACATCTCGGTTTCCTAGGCCTACCACAAGCGCTTTTATTTTTTCTTTTTCTTTTTTAGGTACTATAGTTTTTAGTTCCTTAGCCAATAATTTACTCATCTCGTCCTTAAAATCCGCATCGGCTTTTC
>CAYOGD010000113.1:2719-4703 GCA_964403395.1 uncultured Alkaliphilus sp. | reverse complement strand
AATATGAGCACGAAGGAGAAATTTTTATGGCCCCTAAAAATAAAATAAGGGGTTTTGACCCCAAAGATAAAAGATTTTTTTCCAAAGAATCTATTATAAAACTGGGAATTGCGCAGGAAGAAGTTCAATGGCTTCTGGACAGGAATTATAAATCGGATACCGTTATAAACTTTATCGGTAACCATTATTTATTATCATCAAGACAGAGACTGGCACTCAGAAGGTCTACAGCCATGAGCACACAGTATGAAAAAAGAAAGTCCACATTACTCCCCCCGGAAGATGCCCAATACGGATGTATATTTATAGATGGGTTTAATCTCATAATAACCCTTGAAGTCGCTCTATCGGGCAGTATCCTTATATTGGGGAAAGATGGTGTTTTGAGAGACCTGGCCGGCCTGAGGGGTACATATAGAATTATTGATAAAACTCAAACAGCCCTGAACCTAATCGGTAAGGTTCTAAATGAATTCAAAGTTCCGAAGGTTAAATTCTTTTTGGACAAGCCGGTCTCAAATTCAGGCAGATTAAGAAACGAGATTTTAAATCATTCTAAGATATGGGATATACCTACTGAGGTGGAATTGATACGAAATCCGGATTCCATCCTTTCTGATATGGAAAGGATTGTAACAGGGGACTCCGTCATATTGGACAGCTGTAAAAGCTGGTTCAATTTGTCCGAAAAAATTGTTGAAGATTATGTAAAGGACGCTTGGGTTGTTAGATTTGATGATTAAAGTTCGTCCCCTGCTTCCTTTTTAAAAATAGTTTCCTATCATCAGTCTGTTCCATCATAGGTAGGCTCATAGTTATAAGTCCTTAAGAGATGGAAATTGCATAGCTTACGGATATACCCACAGGTACTTAATTTTCATACTGAGACAAACTAAAACATCGTTAAACATAAAATCATGTTATAGATTTCTATGTTTTAAAATGTAGTAAAAGGAGAATAGATACAATAAATAATCGCAAAATAAATAAAGATAATTCAGAGAACCAATTTCATTTTGAAGTTGGTTCTTTTTTTAAAAACTATTTTTACATTAGGAAGGTATTATAATCCTGGCAGCAAAGCAGGAACTTCCAATTCCCTTAGAATGGGGCTTTGTAGCAATACCACTGGCTATGTTGGCAGTGAATTATTACTGGCTTTTTAAACCCCTCCCAAATGCCCAATTTTCCCTGGCAGATGTAAATTTACTCTTTACTTCTTCTATGCCAAAAAGCCTCATATATATGTGGTCTATTATATGTGATCTATGGGGAAAATGGTTTTATTTACGCTCGTTGAAATAATAGTCCTTTTACTTACACCTAGTGTTGTGCCTCCACCATTACGTTCAATGGGGTTAATGTTGGCATTTATAACTTTAGGAACACAAATATTAAGATATGCTTCATATTCCGAAGATTTTTTCCAAAATGCGGCTAATACAGTTGTCCAGAGTAAATTAGTAAAAGAGGCCGTATCAAATAAGGATATAGACTCCTTAAGCAGTTTACGTTCTATTATCAGCATAGACGAAAATAAAACAACTGCAATATTATTTTTCAATTTTCGTTCTCATTTTATTTACTTGAATGTAACAAATATATAATAGGTTTTTAACCCATATAACTTATCACTATTAAAAGAATCCCAAATATGGAAGTAATAATTGATATACCTCCATTTAACACTGCTAAAGTTGGATTTTTCATATATTCTTTAAAAGCAACTACAAGCCCAGCAATACAAACCAGATACCAAATTGGAAGAAATATTGCGTCCCCAATTTGAGCAGGTAATGTTACATAAAATCCCAATAGGTAAAGAATCCAATTAAATATTATTAAGGTAAGAGTTATTAAAGGCAATAATGAAAGTTTTTCATCAGGTTTTTCCTTTTTAACCTCAATAAGTAGCAGTAACATGATTATAGCAATTAACAATATTGATATAAAAATAATTTGTGTAAGCCCCATGGATAATATC
>CAYOGD010000113.1:0-2619 GCA_964403395.1 uncultured Alkaliphilus sp. | reverse complement strand
TATGGTTTTGGCTCTTCCATTTTACCGTCAACATTCCCTGCAAATTTTCTGACTATGGAGTAGAGCCTTTCGGTTCCTTATATTAGTTTTAAAAGAGAGTAGTCAATGCGACAAGATAACAAACTATTGCCACATTGTCTCTTTATTCATCTTAACTTTAACCCAGATCTATTTGGTGATCATTTCTGCAATTAGATTGCCATCATTATTGAAAGAAAGTTTTAGATGTTTAGTAATTATTTTTCCATCTTTAAAATGCACTTCAATTGTTATATTATCTTGGGGTAAATCTGCAAAACTAACGGATCCATCCTCGGAAACTATATCTATTGCATACCATGGCGACCAATTTACATAAAAGGATTTTTCACCAAGTTCCTTCTGGAAGTTTGTAATAACTTCTTTTCCTGCTTTTACAAATGAATCAATACCCTCTAGTACATATATTCTTGGTTTTTGATTTTCATCTTGTTTAGGCTGATTCATTTGCCTTGCTACAATCGAATTGAAAAATTTTAATTCCCCCAAATCTGAAGTATATTTTATAGAAGATATATTATCCCCTTTTACGAAAATACCACCGGACTCGAAACCCACATCATAGGTATATATCTCTTCGCCTGTTGTTTCATCAAGATAAAAATTCCGATCACCCCTTGATATTTTCCCAAATGGGAGTACTGCCTGTGTGTTTTTCTCGATGTTAATAGTCTGTCCACCACCATCATCGGAAAAAGCTACTAAAGCAAATGCAGGTTTATTTAGATTACTTGTCATAATCCCTACGCCAATTAAAAAGCATATGACTGCCGCCGCTATAACAAACCTTTTCCGAACCCCCGAATGCTTTTTAACTGTATTATTGTTAAGCCTTTGTTTTGTCTTTTCAATCAGCCTTATATCCGGTGTAACGGAATTAAAACCCTTTTTATATTCTTTTCTAAACATAATCATATTCTCCCTTCAAGTTTTGTTTTAGTAGTCCCCTCGCCCGAAAAAGTTGTGTTTTTACAGTAGAATCTTTTCGATTAAGAATGTTAGAGATTTCGGATACAGAATAATCTTCATAATAATATAGATGTATCACTATACGATATTTTTCCGGCAGTTCCATCACCGCATAAAAAATTTCACCCTTGTCATTTTCCAGTAAACTTGTACTATAATTTTCAAAATTCCACGGAGGTCCACCCTTAAGAACAGTCCTTTTTTTCCAAGCAGAGGTTAAAAAATTCTTACTAAGGTTGACTGTCACCCTGATTAACCAGGCCTTGCAATGCTCCTCACTATTAAATTGTTGATTGGCTTTATAACATTTTAAAAATACTTCCTGAAACAAATCTTCTGCATCTGCTCTATTTCGTGTCCGTGCATATGCAAGCCTGTATACCATGTTAGAATATTGCTGTATAATATTTTCTATAGAAACGTTAGCCATTTTTGCATCCCGGGTTATCATCTTTTCCCTCCTCTATAAACAACACAAATATAATCGTAAAAAGGTTTCATTTTAAGATAAAAAAATCGCCTAACATCAACTTGAAGGTAGATGAATCATCCCCGGTGTCGAGGAAAGGCGCCAAACCACCTAACAAAACTAGAAAGAATGGTGGAAATATGAGATATATAAAGGAAATAAATAGAAAAAATAAAATTGTTTTACCGAAATATATAGATAATTATATCACGGAAAACAATATCTGAATTCAAAAGAAAAAACAAGGAAGCTATAACTAGGGTATTTAAACAATCTACGGATTTATGCAAAAAATGGGAGCCGTTTGGCAAAGTGATAGTACAATGGTAAAAATAATCAGAAGTGAAATAATGGTTGCTTTATGGATGGTTTTGTTGTTAGAATATGTCATTTTTTCACCCTTTTTCTATTGGTAATCAAGATATCTTTTCTTTATAAATATTTGCAGCCTTTGTTTACAGCCCTTCCTAAAATACCGTTCCAAAAAATTGTTAGAATACAAAATTTATAGTCCGCCTTTAATACAAAAATAGAGCCAGCTGGGATAACATTTTTTAATCCCAGCCGGATCTATCTTAATCTTTAATATTTAATTATGCATTCAACCTCTATACCATCAAGCATCTTAACTATTATCTTATCCTCAGAAATTCAATAGATATATTTAAAATAAATCTTTCTAAACACTGCCCTGGCATCTAAAAATTTTTCTCCTTAGATATCATCCTAACATCTGATCTAAGCCTTTTTGACAAATTCAGATTTTAACTTCATTGCACCAAAACCATCTATTTTGCAACTGATGTCATGCCCATCATCGGCATCATGTATTAATTTTATATTTTTTACCTTTGTGCCTTTTTTCAGCGAAGATGAACTGCCTTTCACTTTTAGGTCTTTAATTACAATAATGGAGTCCCCATCTTCTAAAATGTTTCCGTTGACATCATTGATTGCCACATAATCTGTAACTTCTGTTGCTTTCGGATTCCATTCATGGGCACACATGGAACAAATGATGACCCCCCTGTCCTCGTATGTATATTCTGAATTACAGCTTGGACAATTCGGAAATTCTGACATAATGTAACACCTCCATCCTTACATTCCTTTATATATTAACATATTTAGATAATTGATTC
>CAYOGD010000112.1:0-4761 GCA_964403395.1 uncultured Alkaliphilus sp. | reverse complement strand
CAACTGCGACTATAAAGTCTTTTAGCTCAATTTGCATATATTACACCCTTTTTCTATTATTCCTCAATCCTCGACCAACAACCGAATCCGAAGGTTTTCTTTTTGAAGTTTCCAATAAGGGGGTCCTTTTAACCGCCTCAATCAGGACATCTACGTCAATATCAGGTTTCATAACGACTATTGACATGACTATATTCCCATTTTCCGGATTTCTTTTTGCTATCGGTGTAAATTCAGGTTCATCCGCATCCTTACGTATGCCCAGTTGATTAGCCGCATTATGCTGTATGGCCTGGCGCTGTCCTATATTGGACAGATATGTTACCGCATTCTCATCTCTGGGTACAATCTCTACGGCTAACCCTCTGCTTAAAAAGACATCCCTTGTCTTTTGCAACCCAACATTTATAATTATAACCCCATTAATTTTTAATACCGGCCCGTCAAATAAAATTTTTGCTTCTCTTACATCGGCTATATCGGAGACTTCTTCTCCGCGGATCATTCTTTTTATAAAGATGTAAACAATCAATCCTACAATCATGCCTGAAAATATGGACATATACCTGTTAATTTTTAAAATTATACATATATATATTACGGTCGATGTAACCAAGGAAATAATTATTGCCATATAATTTCTGGCTTCAAATGTCTTTGCGATATCCTCAATATAAGCAGTGCCCCTGGGTACCATCTCCGTTATCTCTATATTATCCAAGCTCTCCCTCTCCATGCTCCGCACTTCCCTGAATTGCTGAGCGGCCAGTGCTAAAAAAGTTATGGCTGAAAATTCCTTCTCAATCAAGGCAGGTAAAGCTACGGAACCTAATCCGGCAGCAATAAATCCGAGAGTAAAATGAGATAAATACCCCCTTGGATAGGTTGGATATTGCCTGTAATCGGATTTTATCATATGGACCCTGGCAAATGTACCCATTATCAAGCTTGGTATAATCAAGATAAAATATTTATCCAATATTTGACCACCTGTCTATTTTTTCTCCCTGCTTCTCCCCAAGAAATTTGTAAACTCCTGTTTAAAATTGGATATCTTGGATCTCCATTCTTCGGTACCGCCACTGCTTAGGAATAGAAACCCTACTCCACCGATTATGGCTATTGCAAGAATTCCTAATATCCCCGCACCGGCTCCCTTGCTACTTTGACTGCTGGGCTTATCGGATTTTATTTGCTTTGCTGCATCTCCGCCCCCTGTTGCTGCCGGTCCCCCTCCATCCTTCTTAAAGACATCACCGAAAAGGGCTATTGTAATCACTTCGGATAGATAGCCTGCAGTCTCCTCCGATCTCTCCCTCATATGTTTGTAGGTCCCGACCTCCGTGAGCAAGGCTCTGGGCGTAAGATCTTGATTATAATCGCCTTTTCCATAGAACACATCTTTAATCATTTCCGGATACATTTTATCCGCTACCGCCTTAATATTTTTTGCCATATCCTCATTAGCCTTGAAATTTTGATTTCTCCTTCCGATAACCAGTCGCACTTTTGCTGCCGGTTTTCCATCGATCTCCGTTAAATACTCTTCCGCAGGTACGGCATCCCTGTGTACATCAATTAAGGCAGTAGGATGCTGTTTCCTCATCATCTGCAGAGCAGTTCTGCGTGACCTCTTATAAGCCCCGGCATCATGAGGATCATGAGGCGTATCATCAAATATTGCCTTTACGCCGTTGCTTTCAAATCCCCGTCTCAATTTTTCCGCTACCTTAAGTATTCCGCCGTTAGATTCTATGCTCTCTACACCATCGGACGGTATAAAAGATTCCGAAGTATGAGTTGCATATATCCCCACCTTTCTCTTGTCTTTATCATCTTCCTTTGCTTGTGCCAATATTGAACCCATATCTGATCCATCCTGTAATGTCAATCTGATATCAGATAAAATATCTTCATCAATCTCAGGTAATAATATATCCTCCACAAACTCCGCATGAGCTGTCTGGGCCCTTTTATTTGTTTTAACTACCTTATACATTTTATTATCACCGCTCAAATATTGGTCATCCTTCGATACCTCCCTGGCAATCTTAAACAATATTTTATTGTCGGTCACATCATATACTTCATAATAGCCCCCTTTTTCTCCATACCAGTCATCGGCAATTACAAATTGGGTTGTTAATATTATCAACAATAATATATAAAACAATCTATTTTTTTTCATCTATATCACCCCCGGCTTCATCCGATTCAGTTTTATTTTCAATATTAGCTTTCATATCCGCCTGCTCTTTATCCTCTTCCTGATCCTCACCCAATGTACTGACAAAATGCCCCTTATCAAAATGCATATGTTTTTTTTCTGTTCCTCCCTGCAGTCTCTCCCTGAGTTCCCCAAATATTTCTGCCATAAGAACTGCTAATATGCCTGTGATAACTGTAGTATCAACCCCGCCGGCTCCGCCAAAATTTGTCGGTGCGGGTACATTATTGATACTGTTTAAAATAAGCTGAATCAAGTCACTGATTACAACGCCGATAACCCCGGCAATAAATGCACCCCTTCTGGAACGCCCCAATGCATAAGCCACTACGGCGCCAACGATGGGATAAACATGATTCGGATCGATAGGAAGCTTCTCCGGTTCAGCAGGAAGCACAAATCTTTGTACCAAATAGATTGCAATACCTGCCGCTATTGCTCCAATAACAGACCTGATTTTTTCCTTTCCCGTATCGGCCTTAACAAATAAATAAACGGCCAAGCCCACGGGTATAACAAACCCGCCAATATTAAAAGATATATTATCTGTCAGTTTAATATCAGGAACAAAAATTGTTGTTACGACTATTGCAATAAGTATAGCTAAAGCCGCCTTATCACTGAGCCTCAACCTATCGAGCACTCTATGCCCCAAACCCATCAAAATGAGCACTGTCACAACTATTAATAAAATCATCCCTCCGGACACCTTAATTCCTCCTTCAGAAATTTGTATCAAATCTAAAAAATCTGCTGTCATAAATTGAATTATTTTTATTTAGTTTAGGTTTCCCTGACAATAATTAAACTATACCAAGGGGCTATATTAAAACCTGAAAATATTGATACTATATGTTTTTATAATTTAGATTTTTACCCTAGTTGTTTTTATGCAAAATAAAAAGATGTCAAAGTTATTGACATCCTGCTATAATCATTATTTATTATACTAACTGTATCACAGCACCCATTCTACCTGTATTGCCCTTTTCCCTCCTATAAGAATAAAACAGATCTAAATTGCATCCTGTACACAAACCCGATATTATGATATTTTTGTTTAATATGCCAGCTTCATTTAATACAATGCGATTTGCTTCCCATAGATCTACCCGATATTTACCTTTTTCCTTGGGATATATAAAAGCCGATGTATCTGTAAAATCTGCACAGAATTGTTCTGCGACAGCATCGCCTACCTCATAGCAGCATTTACCGATTGAGGGTCCTATAACAGCTGTTATTTGCTCAGCCTTTGAACCATATATATCCATCATGGTCTGCACTGTTTTTTTACCTATCCTTAATCTGGTTCCCTTCCATCCGGCATGACTTATACCGATTATTCTTTTTGCAATATCTATAAAAAATATGGGTACACAATCGGCAAACATAGCCATTAGAGGTATATTCGGCACATCGGTAACCAAGCCGTCTACCCCGCTAAAATCCCTCTGTTTCAGATAACCTTTCCCCTTATCTTCGCTATTAACGACCCTGATATTATCTCCATGAACTTGATCGGATACAACTAAATCTTCATGGTTTAACCCCACTGCCGATATAAATCCTTTGATGTTTTCTTTTACGCTTTCCTGATTATCACCGGTTTTGAGACCCAAATTTAAATACCTATAAATCCCTTTACTGTTCCCACCAATTCTGGTGCTGAATCCATGCCTGATAAAGGGTATTTCTTTTAATCTTTTAAAAACTATAAATTGAATTCCACCTTTATTTATAATATTATATTCCATTTTTTACTCCTACATGGTGACGTACATCCGGCAACAATAGTAAATTTGTTTATGCCCTGCTGCTTCATTTTGATTTTTCACCTAAAATTTTTTTTACTTCATCCATAAAAGTGTTTATATCCTTAAACTCTCTGTATACTGATGCAAATCTTACATAAGCAATCTCATCAAGTTCTTTGATTTTTTCAATCACCAAATTTCCTATAAACTCTGTTGTAATCTCTCTTTCCATCGTATTATATAGTTGTTTTTCTATTCCATCGACTAATTCTTCAATATCTTGTAGAGATACGGGACGTTTTTCACAGGCCTTGATAACTCCATTCAGTATCTTACTTTTATTATAAGATTCACGATTCCCATTTTTCTTAACTACTATCAACGGGATTTCATCTATTTTTTCGTATGTTGTAAATCTCTTGGTGCATGTCATACATTCTCTCCGCCTTCTGATCGCCTGTCCTTCGTCGGTTGGCCTTGAATCTACCACTTTTGATTCATTGTGTGAACAAAAGGGACATTTCACTGTGGTTCCTCCTTCCCCCTTATACTACCTATAGTATAATATATTTAAATATATTGAACAAGCACTGAATTAATTTGGAATAGATTTTACAAGTTAAATGTAATGAAAATTAAATTTATATCATGGAGAAGTAATTTACATATCATTATCCGGATATATAAATTTTGTTGGCTCTATCCTATCCCTTATCTCAATCAATATCACATCTTCACCTATCACCTTTATTTGATTCCAACTGATTTCATATTCCA
>CAYOGD010000111.1:0-4780 GCA_964403395.1 uncultured Alkaliphilus sp. | reverse complement strand
TTCGGACATGCAGATTGCTTCACGTATTTTTCATCTTCATTCGCTGGGAATTATAATCATATTCTCAAATGCATTCACTTAGTATTTTATATTAAATTTCAAGATAATTTCCGACCTCATAGTTAGAACGGAACAAAGACCGGGGACGCTTTCCTGCTTTTTAAAATAGCTGTATAGCTACAGAGGACAATCTTTTTGGTCAATAAAGACTGATCAGTAGGGCTAATCCCCGTGGCTCCATAATAAACGTGTAATATATAAGCGCTTTAAAAGTGGCATGTCTCTAAGAACCTAATAAAAAATACAGTGAGATTACATTTGCAGAATGTGACTATAACTCTCAGTGAGTTGAAATGAAAAATCCGTTTAAAAATTGCGCATGTCCGAGCGTAGCGAGTTTGCGAATTTTAGGATTTTTTATTGAAACGAACTGTAAGAGTTATTCATATTCGAAACCGTAATCGAACGTATTCTTTATTAGGTTTTATATATTACACTATGTCGTATTATTAAACAATTGCGCAATATCAATTTTACATACTTTTATATTGCAAATTTGCCGTCAATATGGCACTATAACTATATATGTTTAGGTTAATTTGTATATGTCAATATACGTGGGGAGTGATCAAGTGAAGAATAAGGCAGTGATTTTAGGGAGTAATTATTATATAGGTTTGAGCGCCATCAGATGCCTGGGCTCTATGGGGATACATACTGTGGCCATAGATTATTCCGACAGGGACAGATATGGGGCGAAATCAAAATATTGTTCCGAAAAACCAATTGCTCCCCATTATAAAAAGGATAAAGAGGGATTTATAAAGTTTTTGAAAGAGTATGCTAAAAAAGAGATTTTGCCTCCGGTTCTCATCCCATGCCATGATGCCTATGTGGAAGTTGTGGACGAATATTTAGATGAATTAAAAGAATGGTACCTTATTCCTCAAACTGAGGCCGGATTATATACCAGATTGATGAATAAAGAGACCCTGCACAAATTTGCTACGGAAAAAGGGGTGGCGGTACCTGAAACAGTCAGGCTGAATGAGGATAATTTTTATGAGAAGATAGAAACCATAATTAAATATCCTTGCATAGTAAAGCCTGTAGATTCATCGGCCTTTGTTGCAAAATTCAGGACAAAGATATTTAAAGTTAGCAGTAAAGAAGAATTGGAAAAAGCCCTGGAAAAGGCACGGGATGCAAATTTGGAAGTGATCGTGCAAAGAATTATACCGGGGTTTGATGATCATATGTATACCTTTGATGCATATTTAAACCGGGATTCCAAAGTGACCCATTGGATGACCGCACAAAAATATCGCCAATATCCCATAAACTTTGGGGCTTCGGTTTATACAGGGCAAAAATATGTCCCCGAACTTTATGATATAGGGGCAAAATTTTTAGAAGATATTAAATATAAAGGATTTGCCGAAATAGAGTTTAAAAAAGATGCGGAAACGGGACAATATTATTTGATAGAGATAAATGTAAGGCTTACAAATTTTAATCATCTGATATACAAGGTGGGGTTGAATATTCCCTATATAACCTATATGGAGATGATAGGAGAACCCCTAAGGCCTGAAGCCATTACGTACGATACAAATCGTGTATTTTGGTATGCATATGAGGACATATTAGCTATAAAAGATTATCTTAAAACGGGACAACTATCCATCGCGGAAATTATTAAATCCCTATCCAAACCAAAAGCATATGCGATATGGAGTCTGGATGATCCTAGGCCCGCATTAGAATTTTTTAAGATGACAGTCAGAAATGTTTTCAATAAAATTATACGATAGGACAAGGTTTAGGACCTTTCATATATTATCTAGGTCAGAAAAGAGGATTAGTGATGAGCAGACTGGGACAACTACTAAAAGCAATAGAGGTTAAAGATGTTTACTATGAAAATAAGAAAGACCTGACTATTTCAGGGATATCCTATCACTCACAAAAAGTTAGAGAGGGGCATATTTTTGTATGTATCAAGGGTTACAAGACCGATGGGCATAAATATCTGGAACAGGCAGTTGCAAACGGTGCTGCGGCCGCAGTGGTCGAAGATTTTCAGGAAGATATAAAAATACCGCAATATGTCGTGGAAAACAGCAGGTCGGCCTTGGCTAGACTTGGAGCGGCTTTTTATGACAACCCGTCTCGAAAAATGAAGATGATAGGTATCACTGCAACTAATGGAAAAACAACTACCGCATTTATGACAGATGCTATTCTTGAAGGCGGGGGCCTAAAGACGGGCCTATTAGGGACTGTTTCTATAAAAATAGATGATTATTTTATTCCTTCGGATCTTACAACACCGGAATCCTTGGATCTGCAATATTACTTGAATGAAATGGCGGCTAAAAACGTTTCACATGTAACAATGGAGGTTTCGTCTTCCGGGCTTGAACAGCATCGCGTAGAAAAAGTTGAATACGATATAGTGACACTCAACAACATCAGCCGTGAACATATCGATTTTCACGGTTCTTTTGAAAAATATTTTGAAATAAAATCAGGGTTCATAAAAAATGCCGGGGAGAACAGCATAGCCATACTCAATTTAGATTGTCCGTACTCCGCATCTCTGATAAACCTGACGAAAGCGCATGTGATCACATTTGGGCTGAACAATGATACAGGGCATGTTGTCTGCAAAAATTTAGATCTGAGCACCGGCAGGGCCAGGTTTACCGTTGAGGTTTTAAAAGAATTTAAAGTTGCCGGCAGGGAGTACACGCCTATAGAATTTGATATTGAACTTGCGGTACCGGGCCTTCATTCCGTATATAATTCTATGGTAGCAATCATAATCGGGCTTTTGTGCGGTGTACCTATTTCTACAATACAGGATTCGCTGAAGGCATTCGGCGGTGTGGAAAGACGGTTTGAATTTATATTTGAGGATGATATCAAGATCATAGATGACCATTTTGCTAATGTCGGAAATATAAATGTTACCTTGGGAACATTGAAATTTATGGATTATGAAAAACTTCATCTGGTATATGCAATCAGAGGTGAAAGAGGGCCTACGGTGAACAGGGAAAATGCCGAAACAATTGTAAATTGGGCTCCTAAACTTGGGTTAGATAATATAATCGCAACCAGGAGCGTATCCCATGTGACTTCTAAGGATAGAGTGACAGATGAGGAACTCAGGGTATTTAAAAAGGTGATGGGCGAAGGCGATATAAAAGTAGATTTATATGATGAACTGCCGGATGCAATAGCAGAGGCAATTTCTAAGGCAAAACCCGGTGATTTGATACTTTTAGCAGGGTGCCAGGGAATGGATTACGGGGCTGAGATTGCTCTCAATCAAATTTTTAGAATCAGAAAAGATTTTCCCAGGGAGAAATTATTTAAACCCTTAGAGAAGCGAGTAGCGGGTGTTGGTATGTTATCATAATGCCGAACCAACAGGTATGTACTCTTCGCAGGGCAAACCCGATCTGCATATTTCAGAACGATAAATCGCGGGATAAGGGAGCACAAAAGGGCTGCCCCTATGTTTTTGTCTGTGGGGGGCAGCCCATGTTTTTATCTATTCGAACAATATATTCACATTTGTTTAAATAATTGTGAAACATCAATCTTCAACAAACAGGGCCGGACTTGACAATTATTTTATAAAACATTAATATTTAATAGACGATTATAAGAAAATTAAGAGATTGAAGAGTATAAGTTCGTATAAATTATTGGAATTCGGTATATCGGGGAAGTGAACCGGGATGAGCCCAACTCATAGAGCAAGAGAAAAGATACGCAGGGATAAAATAAAAAAACGAATCATAATCACCATTTTAGCAGCGATAGTTTTAACGACGGCTATGGTTATGCTGTTGGGTAGGAGCAAGGTAAAAGATATTGTCACAGTGGAAGCAGGGACAAAAACATTGGATGTTTTAGATTTTATAAAAAATCAGAAAAATGAAGGAACATTTGTCACAGATTTAGGCTCAGATAGTTTAAATACACCGGGAACCTATGATGTGGGAATAAAAATAGGTAAAAAGGTCTATCCTTCAAAGGTAGAAGTTATAGATACGATTGCGCCTACAGGGGAAACTGTAGACTTGGAGACCTGGCTCAATGAGAGAGTGGAGCCCGGGGAATTTGTACAAAATGTCACGGATATCACGGATGTTGATATATATTTTGCCGCGGAACCTGATTTTAGTAGGCCCGGAAGACAGGAAATTTCAATTGTATTAGAAGATACGAGCGGTAACAAGGCACAGTTGAACGCATTGCTCAATATAAAGAGGGATACGGAACCGCCCGAAATTATCGGTGTGGAAGATCAGACTGTTTATGTAGACGAGACAATTTCCTATAGGCGGGATGTTATCGTTGTGGATAATAAAGATGAAAATATAGATTTAGAGATCGATAGCAGCGGAGTAAATCTAAAAAAGGCGGGTTCCTATGAGGTTATATACAGTGCCACCGATTTCGCAGGAAATACGGCGACCGAAATTGCAATAATCGAAGTTAAGGAAAAGCCGATGGGCCATGTGACAGAGGAAGAACTGAACATCTTAGTTGATGAGGTTCTTGCCGGTATACTCAAAGAGGATATGACGGAAATAGAACAACTATGGGCAATTTACAGATGGATAAGGACACGTATAACATATTCGGGATATTCTGATAAGGCCCACTGGACAAAGGAGGCAGCCCGCGGGATACAAAAAGGCACGGGGGATTGTTTTACATATTATGCAACTTCTAAGGCATTATTGACGAGGGCGGGTTT
>CAYOGD010000110.1:0-4792 GCA_964403395.1 uncultured Alkaliphilus sp. | reverse complement strand
TTCCCAATTCAACCATGGATTCCGCCGCTACCATTCTGAGCATCAATTGTTCCCTTGACATCTCCAAACTAAAAACGGCCACGGAAGCCCCGGCCTTGACAGCTGCATTCTGCGCTAAGTTCAGAGCAAGTGCAGATTTTCCCATTGAAGGCCTGGAAGCGATTAAAATTAAATCTGTTTTATGAAATCCGTCTAACTTTTTATCTAAATCAATAAAACCGGTAGTCATTCCCGTGATCTGTGTTTTACTTTCATATAATTGTTCTATCTTATCAAATGTGTCTGATAAAGCATCTTTTATAAGGACAAACCCCCTGCCGGACTTGTCCTGTGAAATATCATATATATTTTTTTGTGCCTGTTCAAGCACTTCGGAAATTTCCACATCGCTGCTATAACCTAAATGGATGATCTCCTGGGAAGCCTTTATCAACCTTCGTAAAATAGATTTCCTCTCCACTATTTCTGCATAATACCGAACATTAGAAGCGATGGGCACACCTGAGGCCAAACTCGTCAAATAAGGAATCCCACCTATAGCATCTAAAACTTCCCGTTTTTTGAGCTCCTCGGTCAAAGTGACCAAATCGACAGGTTCATTTCTGTTAAATAGATCATACATAGCTTCAAATATTTCCTTGTGGGCTTCCCTATAAAAATCCGGACCCTCTAAGATTTCCAAAACGATTATCATAGCTTCCCTATCCAGCAGCATAGAACCTAAAACCGATTGCTCCGCCTCTACACTATTAGGCGGTACTTTATTGATTAAATTTAAATCTTCCACTCTATTCACCTTTTATATTTACTTTTAATTTCCCAACGGCATCCGTATGGAGTTTAACCTCCACGTCCCTTAGTCCTAACTCCCTGATTGGTTCGGGTAAAACAATCTTCCTTCTGTCTATTTTGATCTTATATTGTTTTTCTAATGCTTCAGCTAAATCTTTAGATGTTACGGAACCAAATAATTTTCCGCCTTCCCCTGATTTGGCTGTGATTTCGATGGGAGATTCCTCTAATTTCGCCACAATATCCTTAGCTTCATCGATTTCATGCTGTTCTTTCAATTCTTGGGATGCTTTCTGCTTCTTCAAAGTTTTCAAATTTCCCTCTGTCGCTTCAACAACCAATTTCCTGGGGAGTAAAAAATTTCTTGCATACCCATCCTTGACATTTAGCACTTCTCCCTCACTACCCAATCCTTTTACGTCCTGCAATAAAATTACTTTCATTCCTCTTCTCCCTCCTCAAAATATTCTTCAATCGCTTTTTCTAATTTTTCTCTGGCTTCTTCTAATGTAGAATTTTCTATTTGAGCCCCTGCAACCGTCATATGACCCCCGCCGCCAAGTTTTTCTAAAATTACCTGGACATTTATATCTCCCATAGAACGCCCGCTTATAAAAATTATTGTATCATTTTTTCTTCCCAAAACAAAGGAAGCGGTAATCCCCTTGATATTTAATAATTCGTCCGCAGCTTGTGCTGCTACAAGCTGTGAATATTTAGAAATATCCCTGAACATTGAAATTGCTATTGTATCATAAATTATTTCCGCTTTCTTGACTATCTCCGCTTTCGCGACAATGGTGCTGAAATCATTTTCAAATAACTGCTTTACCGACGCCATATCCGCACCTGCTCTTCTCAGCAGTGAGGCTGCTTCAAATGTCCTTACACCGGTTTTAAACGTAAAATTTTTAGTGTCCATGGAAATACCTGCCAATAAGGCCTCTGCCTCCATCTGTGGTATATTGATTTTGTCATCCATATAACTCAATATTTCTGTTACCAATTCACAGGTAGACGAAGCATATATCTCATGATAAGTCAAAACCGTATTTTCAATAAATTCGGTCCCTCTCCTATGATGATCTATAACTACTATTTTATCCGTTAATTTCAATAGTTCCGGGCATTCGGTAAAACTTGGCCTATAGGTATCTACCACTACCAATAAGGATTTCTTTCCTATATTAAACTTTGCTTCGTCACAATGTATGATCACATCCCTGTATTCATCTGTTTCGTATATACGATCAAGCAACATTTCGATTGCGGGATTGGTTTCATTCAATACAATATACACCTCTTTGTCCCTATTTTTAGCTGCACGATAAATACCCAAGGCTGCACCCAATGCATCCAAATCCGCCATCTTATGTCCCATAACTATGACATTGACAGACTCATCTATCAGTTGGCGCAGGGCATGAGATATCATCCTCGCCTTTACTTTAGTCCTTTTTTCCACTGCCTTTGCTTTCCCACCATAAAAACTGATTTTGTCACCCTTTTTCAAAACTACCTGGTCTCCTCCCCTGCCTAATGCCAGATCCTTAGCCCCATCGGCAAATTCCCAGGTTTGAAGTGGTGTCTCGCCATAGATTCCTATGCCCACACTTAAGGTAATGGGCATATTGTTATTTTGATTTATTTCCCTGATATCATCTAATATATCGAATTTTTTAGCCTCTAATCCCTCAAGATGTTTGTGAGCAAAAACAACAATAAATTTATCTTTGGCATATCTGCGTATAAGGCCGTTAATTTCATAGGCCCATAAATTTATTTTATGTTCAATTTCCGCTGCGATCAGTGGCCGTTTCGCCTCATCTATATCCTGCATAACTTCATCGTAATTATCCACATGAATGATTCCCACAACCATCTGTTCATCTTCGTATTTTTTGTTCAATTCCTCATATCCGGTAACCTCTATCCAATAAAGCATCATGATATGATTGGATGTATGTTCTCCTGATAACTTGACAATGCTGTATACGATCTTAAAACACCTATCGTTAATTTCAATCAATCCGGGCAACTCATTTTCATCCTGTGATATATTGCTCAAATCAAAATCAGGTACGATATCCTGGATATCTCTCCCTAACAAATCATTGCGGTCTATTATATCTAAAAACTTAGGGTTGTACCACGCAATAACTCCATCAGATTCAATTATGGTCAATGGAATAGGAAGATTTAAAACGGCATATTTTGTAGCAGAATCCATATCCGATGATAATTTCTCAATATAACGGGTCCATTCTTTTCTTTTTATATCGCTGACCTTTAAATTATAATAAATTAAATATACCAATAAAAATATACCTATCACACCGATTATTTTATTATAATAAAACACTACCAATATAAATATAAAAATTATAATAAGATAAATTGGTGTATCGGGAACCAGCATTCTAAGGAATTTACCCTTTTTGATACCCTTCATTTTAATTTACCCCCTAAAACTTTCCTGCAGCTGTTTAACGAACACCGGACTATTCTTCCGGATATCGATTTATCCTATGTTTCGTATATTAACTATGGCATCTATCAATCCGACAAATGAAACCACCGTAAGCAGCGGACTTATAAATAAAATCAATACCAATAGAAAAATACGTATGCCCTTGGGAATTTTTGTTCTCTTTATCAGATGACTTATAACGGATATCCCCTGTATAAAAAACATAAAAACAAACAACAATGTAACATTTGTCAATAAACTGGCATGATGAATACCCTTGATATACCTGGTCAAGTAACTCAATATGAAGATGATCAAAGAACCGAATACAATATTTTTGGGTAGCTTGAAATCGCTAAATTGCGGTAACTCAATATCGCTTGAACTAAATCGTCTTAATATATTTACCGTTATATAATAGTTTCCAAAAGCTGTGAGCATTGACTGAATAATAAATACACCCGGTAAAATCATCAATAAATAATTTAATATCTCGTCCGCATTTAAAGTATCTATGTCCATATTTTTTAATATATCAACCTGTGTATTTACAACACCCTCCATAGCAAGGGAGATCTCATCGATTATATTTATATTTCCTATATATGAAACGACCCAAAATATAATCAATATAGAAAAAACCGATATGATAGTACCAATACCTATCACCGAATATGGTTCTTTCTGCTTTTTTATATAATGCCCCATCGCTAAAATCATCGGCCCGAATATCACTAACAAAAAACCAGCATAAATTAATTCCGTTAAAATTCCAATCAACAGACTGAATGTTATAAAAGAAAGTATAGAATATTTATTCCCATGCCTATATGCTAAAATCATAAATGGAACGGGAATCAGCATTATGGATACGGATAAAATCGGTATATATACAATACTTATAGCGAGTATTGTGGTTATAGCAGCAATCAACGCGGCTTCAATAAATGCTTTTTTTTCATCATAGTTTTTCATTTAAAAATCACTCCTACTTAATTATCTCTGATTTCCATGACCTTTTAAATGCTGATGCAGATTTGAAAGATCTCCATACCATTTCTCCAGATGATGTTCTTCCAATATATGTAGTCTTGCCTTTTCCTGTACCTTCTTATCGATAGATGAATAATCAACACCTAATCTTCTTGCCAGAGAATAAGTCACTAAAATAATATTGGCCAATCCCTCCGTGATCATCTGCTGACTTTCTTTGCTCCCCTTAAACAAGGCTTCAAAGACCGCCGAAACACTATTTAAAAGTTCACATTTTAAAAATTCTATAATTTTAATATTACGCCCTATATCAACATTTTCTTTCATTGATTATATCCCCCCAAAAACCGTTTTAGTATGTATTATATTATATACCACTATTTTACTCATAACAAAACTATATCCTTATTTTTAATAATACCTTAATTATATACTATTTTTCTATCTTCGGCATAAAAGTTTAATAATATGCAGAAGTAGGGGCGGACCTGTATGTCCGCCCATTAGAAATCAGAAGTAGTAGGGGCGGACCCATGT
>CAYOGD010000109.1:2849-4839 GCA_964403395.1 uncultured Alkaliphilus sp. | reverse complement strand
GAAAATTATCTAAAATATAACGATGTATAACGATATTAAAAAAAGATGGGAACTCTCCCATCTTTTTTCGTCATAAATTTAACTGTTCCGATCGTTAAATTTATAATTATGCATAATGTTCATTCAACAGTTCTGTTATTTTGCCTGCAATTTCGGCTGCTACGCCTGCACATCGGCTCTTCCTTTCGTCATGGGCCATATCTACGCCATGGACTTCCATAAATTTACCTACTGAATCGGCACATAGCAACGAATCCGCAACTGTTGTCGGTAAATTCAAGCCTTCAGGTTGATATTGGGGAAAAGGATGTTCTTTGTACCAACTAAATAATTCATTTACTAATTCCTTTTGTGTTGCCGCGTCCGCCACCATACCGATACATGCAGCCGCAACTCCTAATGAACCGCATAATGTTGCTTGTCCATATCCCGCAGCACCATGAATAAATGCTTCGGGTGGAATTTGGTCAAAAGGATAACCTGCTTCATCTGCCAGCTCTCCGAGGAACCCCTCGGATACGCCGATACCTCAGCCACCTTTTGTCTTATATGCATCAAAAGCTCTTTCTTTAACTTTTTCAACGTCTAATTTTACATACTTAAATGGCCATTCCGGTTTTCCTACCGAACCTGAACCGGATACATCTGCCGAACCTGAACCCGATTCTTTTTCTCCGCATGCGGTAAGCAGTCCTCCTACACCTGTAGCCATAGCAACTCCTGCTACGGATACACCCACTCCTTTAAGAAAATCTTTTCTTGTTATTTGCTTTTCTTTTTGTTCCGCCACCACTGATACCTCCTTTATAATTTAAGTATCCAAACATCTAGGTATAATAAAGTAATATAAAATTATGCATTTCCTTCAACATTCCTACATTAAATAGTATAATATAAATTTAACAACTAGCATAATAAGATTTGATTATATACCATAATTTTATTTTATCATCGTTAAAATAAAAACAATAATAACACATTAGCTACAAATGTACTACTAATTCTGTCTTATCAATGATATAATATATGGGTAGAACACACGTGTTTTTAATAAATAATAAAATATATTGAAATAAATCACAGGAATTATTCATAAAGGAGATTATTATAATATGAATTTACAGTATTTAAATGCTTTTTATGTAACGGTACAATTAAACAGCATTTCAAAAGCTGCTAAAAAATTGCATTTAACTCAACCGGGTTTGAGTATGCAGATACAATCTTTAGAAAAAGAACTGGAATCCACATTTTTAATCAGAAGCAATAAAGGAGTTGAATTGACGGAAGCAGGCAAAATCTTATTTGAATATGCAAACACTATTCTCTCCATGCAAAACAATATAGAACGAGACCTTCAAAATTTAAAGTCCGATAAAAAAGAACTTTTAATAGGTTCCTGCAAGGCTGTAGGAGAATATGCCCTGCCCTGCAGTATCTATATATATAAACAGGATTTTAAAAATGTTAATATCTATTTTGAAATAAATAATACTGAGGATATTATAAAAAACTTATTGGATCGTACCATTAACATAGGTATCGTCCATGGCAATATAGCAGCCGAAAATATAAAGACCGATAAAATAACAACGGATCGATTATTGCTGGTTACTCCGTTACCCTTAATAAAGGATACTATTTCTCTGAGTGAGTTTAAAAAACTCCCCTTGATTTTCAGAGAAGAAGGATCCGGAACGCGCCGGACCATTGAGGAAGCATTGCTTCCACTCGATATTTCAATTGAAGATTTAAATATAATATATGAATTAAACTCAATGGAAGCGATAAAGACCTCTGTGTTATCCGGAAAAGGGATTTCTTTTATTCCGGAATTATCTATAAAACGTGAACTGAGAGATGCTGATTTAAGAGAAATCAAAATAGAAGGTTTAGACATATCCAGTGAATTCTTTATTGCTTACAGAGAAGATCACGACCTGGCTTCTTACGAAAAGGAATTTATTGATTTTATAAAATCATCCAAAAG
>CAYOGD010000109.1:0-2749 GCA_964403395.1 uncultured Alkaliphilus sp. | reverse complement strand
AGAAAGAGAAGGTATTGCACTGAAATATGCACCTATATTGCAGCCGAAACTCAATCTGGTTCCATAACCCATTATGATACCACCAAACAGGGCAAATATTAATTGTTTTTTGTCCTTTATTTTTTTAAATTTAAATTTGGATGCGAATAATACGGAAATCAAGGAACCTAAAATCATAGCGGTAGCCATGATTATTAAACCGTTATTGAAATAAGTCTCGCCCTCGCCCAGACCCGTGCCGTAAGTTTTAAAATAATACCAATTGTCGGTATTGATTCCTAATTTATTTAGAAAACCTACACCTAAATATAAAAATGATGTGGTGATTTTCCATGGCGCCCCTGTGCTGAATAACAGGAATATATTTAAAAATCCCAATATGATCCCACCTGCCCAATAGGGCCAAGGTTTTTTTAATAACCTATCTTTAAAATTCAATTCAATGCCCCCTATTATCCCTATTTAGTCTTTTCAATATAAATTTCCCACTGCCCTTCTCCCAGTTCTATATAATCTATATAATGGCCTTGTTTTTTAGCCCATTCCACTACATTGACGATGGAGCAGTTGTGGTCTGTCCGCATGATCAATATTTCGCCTATCTCCATGGTGTTTAATTTTTTATGTGCCTTCAGTAAAGGAATAGGACAAGCTTCAAACATACAATCAAGTTCATGTTTTGCCATATGAATCCCTCCATGATTTTTATAAATTCATAATATTATTTTTTTTGCCATACCAACCTGCCAATAGATACAGCATCCCTAAAATCGCTAACTGAACCATAACAGCCGGCAAAAGGCCTACATATTTGGGTATATATATTATTTTTGATGGGACAATAAATAACTTGTCCCAAAATCTAAAATGACTGACCCCAAGGGTAGTTCCAATGACAAACCCGAACAACACAACCACTTGCATTATGTGGCCCTCTCCGATTCTGATCAATGTTCCGGAGGCGCATCCCCCTGCTATAACCATGCCTATGCCAAATAAAACAGCCCCTATTATCGTATTAAAACCCACCGGACAGATCTGTCCGGGGATATCTTCCACAAGATAATCCGGCATATTGCCCATGGTCCTGTATTGAAATATACTAAATCCTATTGTTGTTATTATTAACCCGATAATTACAGCCTTGAAGAGAGATGTGCTCCCAACCATTATCGGATCCCTGGCACTTGCAACAAAACAAAATCCGGAGCGCTGCATAGTGATTCCGATCAGGACGCCTACTATCCAAATTATGCTATATGTTTTACCCCTATTAAGGAAATAATAACAAAGAAGGAGAAAAACAAGAGCCGAAAAAAAGAAATAAAGCGATTGATTCTTTTTGGGTTGTATCTCTGCTTGCCTTTGACGTTTCAGCTCCTCAATTCTGTCAGATTTCATCAATAGTCACCTCTTTTGGCAAAAAAATAGATTTCATTGATTATATTATATATCAATTTTAATAATTATCCTACCTGATTTCCGGCTAAGCAGCCGGATCACTTTTCCTCATTTATCACATAACTATTTTGCACTATCAAAAATATTATAACAAATAAGCCGGGCCTTGAAATGATTAAAAGTTAACCATATCTCTCCTCTATAGGTACATATATACTATTATTTATGTTTATATCCCCGACTCCCGGGTATACTAATTTCAAATATAATACATGGGAGGTAGGATTAATGCAAATCTCCGGGAGAAATCAATTGGAAGCCAAAATTACCGACATCAAGAGGGGACCTGTCAATTCCGAAATAGTAATGGATGTTGGTGGACAAGTTATGGTATCTGTAATTACCACAGGTTCAACGGATACATTAAAATTGAGCGTAGGCGACAGCGTTAAAGCCTTAGTTAAGGCCTCATCGGTTATGATTATTAAGTAAAAAAAAACCGTACTGTTTTTCTAACAGTACGGTTTTTATTTTTTGTAATATGATATAATAAATTATATTTCTATGAACTGCCATAAATTTTTATTGTTGGATATTACATATGTGGCATAAAATTATTAATTATAGATATTATGAGAACAAGAATACCACGGAGGTGTGCTATGAGCAGCAAAATTAGAATTGGCATAGTAGGATATGGAAATTTAGGCTGTGGTGCTGAACTGGCTGTATCCCGGAACCCTGATATGGAGCTCATTGCTGTGTTTACGAGGAGGAACCCCGAAACCTTGAATTCGAAATATAACGTAAAGCATATATCGGAGATATTAGATTTTAAAGATAAAATTGATGTGATGATATTGTGCGGGGGTTCCGCAAAGGATTTGGACGAACAGGGGCCCATGATAGTATCCCATTTTAATACGGTAGACAGTTTTGACAACCATGCACAGATCCCCGAATATTTTGAAAAGATGGACAGAAGCGCAAAGAAGTCATCAAAATTGGGCCTTATCTCCGTAGGTTGGGATCCGGGGCTCTTCTCCCTCAATAAACTCTTAGGCCAATCCATTTTGCCCCACGGCCGGAGTTATACTTTCTGGGGGGATGGAATAAGCCAGGGGCACTCCGATGCTATCAGAAGGATAGAAGGTGTAAAAAACGGGGTTCAATATACCGTTCCGATTCAGGAGGTGCTGGATAGGGTCAGAAATTACGAAAACATAGATATTCCGGCCAATAAAAGGCATAAGAGGATATGTTACGTCTGTGCCGAAGACGGTGCGGATTTAGCCATGATTGAAAATGAAATAAAAACCATGCCGAATTATTTTGCAGGCTATGATAC
>CAYOGD010000108.1:0-4857 GCA_964403395.1 uncultured Alkaliphilus sp. | reverse complement strand
ATTACAAACATCTCTTGCCGTGTTATTTTATTTTCAGGCAGATAGCAATTGTTACCTACGCCTAATACCAACCCGAGCCTTTTAGCTGTTCCAAGATAATCGGTGTAATATCTATTTCCGGCATCGGAGAAATTATCGGTAACTTGGGAATCAGGCTCAATATCATAGGAATTCATCGCCATGATTAAGAAATCGGCACGAGTTACATTGTTTCCCGGAGCAAATTTATTGTCTCCTATTCCATTGATGATGCCATTTTCATAGAGAAAATCGATGGCTTCTATGGCCCAAGCGCTTCCCCTGTTTACATCAGTAAAATATTTAGATTGATCTTTAGAAATGAGCAGTTCCTTGCTCTCATGGTGAAGCCTGTCTAAAGCCGTAACCGCATATTCCACTTCATCAAGGCTATAATTCTCTTTGTCTATGAACTCCTGAAGGCCTTCATTGCTTTTTCTTATAGTTCCGATAAGCCTTGCAGCACTGTTATCGGAATTGATATCTATGCTGCCACCTTTATTTATTCTATATATTGCATAATATGCCGTATTATCATCATTATCAATCCATGTCAGCTTGTTGCCCCCGGAAATGCTTTCTGTTTTGCCGCCGGTGGGGCTTTGTGGTGATAGTCCGCCTTTCCAGTTCATAACAGGAACAAGGGCTTTTGTTGACCACAGTTCATTTTGTATATTATCTGCAACCTGCTGTTTATCTGTATCATAGAAATTTTTAAATCTGAACATGATGCTCCCCATAACTTCCGGTTTTTTAACATTGAATTTATGTTGCCTGGTGAATTCCTCCACAGCCTCATTGTTTTTGAAATATTCGTCGGAATCGGAGTTTACTTTATATAAGGCCTGTCCGACGTACAGGTGCACATTTTTTCCCCTTACAACATTTGACCACCAGCTGATAATATTTCCATAAGGGACATGGGGATTAGCAAAGGAAAAATAAACCTGGGGCGCAATATAATCTATTATCTCTTCTTTTATCCACTTTTTAGTATCCGCAAAGGCTCTATCATAGTTTGGCAAGCCGGCATTTGTATCTGATCCGTCAGGGTGCTCGTCTTTTTTGTTTCCCCAAGCAGCTGCCGGGCTTATACCGAATTTCACCCATGGTTTTGCACTATTTATCTCTTCGGAAAGTTCCTTTATAAGGACATAGGTGTTGTTTCTTCTCCAGTCCCCTTTATTGGAGAACTTACCCGAATTATATCGAAGATAGGTGTCTTGGTCGTCTAATTCACCTACATATGCTTCATTATAGAAATAATCATCAAAATGGATTCCGTCTATATCGTAGTTTTCTACTACTTCCATCACCCTTCTTTTTACCCATTCCTTTACCTCCGGAATACCGGGGTCCACAACTAACCTTGAATGGGCAGTTCTTATCCAATCCGGATGTTCTTTGTATACACTCTTATCTATATTCAGGGATTGTACCGTAGCATCATCAGTATACATAGATATCCTATAAGGATTGAACCAGGCATGTATTTCAAGATTGCGCTTATGAGCCTCCTCTACTGCAAATGCCAATGGGTCAAATCCCGGATCTTTACCGAAGGTTTTCGTAAGATAGCGGGACCAAGGCACTATTTCCGACTCATAAAGTGCATCCCCCTCGGGGCTTACTTGGAGAAATATAGCATTCATGTTCATATCGGCCGCCTTGTCCAAAATATTAACAAGTTCATCTTTGGTTCTTCGTATTCGTTCGTTATCATTTTCAATATTTATAGTTTCCGTTGAAGGCCAGTCCAAGTTTAATGTGGTTGAAATCCAGGCCCCCCTGAGATGTCTTTTAACTATAGGCATGTTCTCAGGCAGGTATTCTTCATAGGGCCTCCATGGTTCTGCTGCAAAACTGTGTATAGGTACTGCAACCGATAGCAAAACTATAGCCAAGCAAAATATAATAAGCCTGCTTGAATTCTTTTTGATAAGCATTTGGCTCCCCCTTTGTTATATGAGTTTAATCAGTTGATCCTACTAAGTAATTCTATCAAATATTTGTATCAATGTGCAATAGGTACTATATTCCACATGTTGGACAAAAGGTACGTCCCCTTTTGTCACGGATACCGGTAATGTTTATTCTACATAACTATGCTATAATCAAAACATAGAGATGAACTTAAGAAACGAAGAGAGGGATTTTGATGGAAAAGAAGATTCCCGGCAGGGAAGAAGCATATGAATTATTAAAAAAATATAACAAGAGCGAGGGACTCATATATCATGCCCTGGCCGTTGAGGCGGTTATGTTGCATTTTGTAGAATTACTTGGGGAAGCAGATAAGGAAAAATGGGGAATAATCGGGTTGGTGCATGATTTGGATTATGAGATGTATCCTGAAGAGCATTGCAAGATGACGGAGAAAATCTTGACAGAAGAAAATTGGCCTGAAGATTACATTCGAGCGATAATGAGTCATGGTTGGAAGATTTGCACCGATGTGGAACCTGTGGAGAAGATGGAAAAGGTATTATATACCATCGATGAATTGACAGGGTTAATAAATGCTACTGCTTTAATGCGTCCTACCGGAATAAGTGATATGAAGGTAAAATCCGTGAAGAAAAAATGGAAGGACAAATCGTTTGCTGCAGGGGTAAATAGGGAAATTATTGCGGAAGGGGCACAGATGTTGGGAATGGATTTAGACAAGGTGATTGAAGAGACAATAAAGGGTATGCGGAGTGTTGCGAAAGAAATCAACCTGGCATAAGAATTTGCCGCTCACGATTAAAATCATGGGCGGCAATAAAATTTCTTATATAATTTTCTAGGGTTTAAGTATTTTTCCTTCTTCAACCGGATTTTCTTTGGCGGTGATATGATCTGGAATGATTTTGTATACTTGCACCGGGCCGCCAAACACAGATGATCGAAGTTTGTCGACATACTGTTTGGATAATGGCCGGCTATAGTAACCGGGTACATACTTATTGACGATTTCTTGCAATATGTGTGTAGATTCGTCTAAATCAGTGATGGGTTGTACCTTACCGAAAATCATTACACTCATATATGCCGTGTCTACATCTGCCGGCACCGGGTCGACAACAGTTCCATATTCTTCACAAATCGTAAAACAGACCTCCGGGTTAGCAGCCAAAACTTTGTTTCGCCTTCCGCCGGTAGCTCCGTGGAAATAGATGGTTCCATCCATCCAAACAAAATTAAGCGGGACAACATATGGGGATTCACCGTCAATCATTCCAAGATGCCCGATTCTGGCTTGCTGCAAAAATGTTTCGATTTTATTCATGTCTGATACTCTTCTTGTTTCGTAACGTACTTCATTCATTTTTTTCACTCCTAACCATTTTCTATTTGATTAATTCAATATATTCCGGTAATTATGCCTGAATATTCTTTTTACAATAGGCACCGGCCTGTCATAACGTGCAGTTCTAATGTTTATAAGATTTAGGCGAACAGATAATAGGGTGTGTTTTGTTCTAAAACTCAGAGAAACTGTCTCTCTTTAAAATGTTGATTTTAGTTTAACATATCGATATTTGTTGTTCAATGATACTTTTCGGTTTTTAACGTTGAATTGCCGGTATTGTTTAACTAAATGTAAAGCTGAATGCCAAACATTCTTGATATGCGATTTAATTCGTGATATTATTGATATGTAAAGGTTATTTGACATTATAAGGAGGTGAACCACGGATGCATAAAACACCGGAATATCCATAGAATTAATATTTGCATGCATTTTTTCGTGTGGGTGCTATTTCAGTTATTTGGATGATAATAGCTATTCTTAAAACGGGAGATGAGAGAAAAGAAATTATTAATTTTTAAGAAGAGATATGGTGATTAAAAGTGAAAAACTTTATTAGGGAGTTAAGAACAGATTTGGAGCTCACACAGGAGGAGTTAGCAAACCTATGTGATGTTTCGAGACAGACAATCAATGCGATTGAAAACAATAAATATAATCCTACTCTATTATTGGCAATCAAATTAACAAAGGTTTTAGATACCACCGTAGAAGAGTTATTTATTATAGACAATGGTGAGGATGAGGGTGAATAAGCTCATGGAAGATCCTTAAAATGAGGTAGGCGGTAAAAAAATAGGGGTATCTTTATATAAAGGGTATCTTTGATATAAATAAGTAATATATTTAAAATAATTACGTAAAGGATGGAAATAAAATGTGTACTATATTTGCAAAATGCGAAGAGGAAGGCCTGATTATAGGAAGAAGCTTTGATTGGGTGCAGTTCGGTGGGAATATATGCTTTGAACCGTCGTATAGGAGCTACGGTGTTAATACAATAGGGCATTGTTCCATTGAACAATTGGGAATTGACAGGCCATACGAAGGAATTAATGAGAAGGGCCTTTTAGCAGCTGCTCTGGCACTCTCTATAGATAAGGGAGAACAGGGGGAATTGACTCCACTTGTTATAAATTGCCAGGGGATGCTTAAATATATATTGGAAAGAGCCGGGACGGTAGATGAAGCTTTTTACATAATTAAACAGTTCACATTGGATTACGAGAGAAAATACGGTTTTCCAAAGATTCAATTTTTTTTCGCCGACACCGGTAATAAGGTGGGTATTTATGAAGAGAATGTATACGAAGAAAATGTCACCTTGGATGTGGGGGAATATAGAATGCTGACAAATCAATCTGCAACCGATAGTTTGAGGTATAGCAGAGATAAAAAAACAAAAAACATATTGGATGAGAATCGAAAAATTGATGTAGATTATTGTATGGATATAGTTTCGCAGGCAAAACAGGAGGAATTGACAGCCTGGAGCAGTGTATATATTCCAAGGGATAAAATGTTTTTCTTATGCATAGATCAAA
>CAYOGD010000107.1:0-4901 GCA_964403395.1 uncultured Alkaliphilus sp. | reverse complement strand
GCATAATTTTAGGAAAAGCATTACAATTTTGTTATAGAAGCATATAAATTTTGAGGGGGAGTTGTAATGAAAAAATGTATAAGTGTTTTTTTATTAATAATATTAATTTTCTCTATTGTCCTGACCGGATGCACTAAGGATAGTCCCTCCGGTGCAACGGGGGATCAAAAGGGGGCCGAAACGGCAGGCGGAGAGGTCGGCACATTTAAAGCTCAAATTACATTTAACGGATCATCCACTTTAGCCCCTGTAATATCGGCTATTGCGACTGATTTTATCGAAGAATACACTACATGGGATAAGGTAGATCCAAGCTTTCCGGCAGAAAACATTGCGATTTATGTTTCAGCAGGCGGTTCAGGTGCAGGCGTTAAGGCAGTATTGGAGGCAACCAGTGATTTTGGTATGTTAGCGAGAGAAATTAAGGACGAAGAAAATCAAAAAATCGGAGACCCCAAAGCGTTTACACTGGGTATAGATGCTTTAACAGTTTCCATCAATCCTGAAAATCCCTTGACAAAAATAAGAGATGACCTGTCAATGGAAGAAGTAAAAAAGATATTTGCCGGTGAATATAAATATTGGGACGAAATTGATAGCAGTTTGCCACATAGGGAAATGGTGGTAGTTATAAGAGATTTAGGTGGTGGAGCCCACGAGGTGTTTCAAAAAAGTGTAATGGGAGACACAGACGTCAGGGAAGATGCTATTCAAGCGCCATCAATGGGGGCGTTGGTTACAAAGGTAATTGAAAACAAAGATGCCATAGGTTATGCTTCTTTCGGTATGGTTAATCAAAACAAAGGGAAACTTATTCCACTAAAAGTTGATGGAGTTGAAGCAACCAAAGAAAATATAGCAAGCGGTTTATATAAAATATCAAGACCCCTTATAGCTGTTAAAAAAGGAGACTTAAGTCCCGAACAGCAGGCATTTGTAGATGTGCTTATATCAGAAAAAGGATCTTCAATTATTGAACAGATGGGCTATGTGCCTGTAAATTAAATTCAGGGGATATTATTCCCTGAATTTTTGGGGTGAACATATGTACAAACTGATAGACAAAATATTTGATACAGTTGTTAAGTTATTAACCCTTTTCTCATTGTTGATTTTGGTATTTATAATTATATTTATACTCAAGGAGAGTATAGTATTTTTTAAAGAGGTATCAATATTAAAATTTATAACGGGGAGAAAGTGGAACCCTCTTAAATCCCCCACTGATTTGTCCATTTTAAATATAATATTGGGAACCTTATATGTATCTTTTGTTGCAATTATTATAGCATTGCCAATAGGCGTAGGTACCGGGCTTTTGCTATCTGTATATACAAATGGCAAGTGGAAGGTCATTACAAGGGGAATTATTGATATTTTAGCAGGTGTACCGTCTGTAGTATATGGATTTATAGGCCTTTTAGTGGTAGTTAAATTTTTTGAAGCTGTTTTGGACTTTCCCACAGGTGAATCCGTATTAGCCGGAGGTATATTACTGTCGATTATGATCCTGCCCTATATAATATCTACCTGCTCGGAAACCATGGATAATATATATAAGGAAAATTTATCTTCTTCGAAGGCTTTAGGAACATCAAAGATATATATGGCAAGAAAAATTGTACTTCCGGAAAGTAAAAAAGGTATAATAGCCGCTGTTATTTTAGCCCTAGGCAGGGCTATGGGAGAGACTATGGCTGTTATGATGGTAATAGGAAATACACCGATTCCTCCAAAGCTCCTGAGAAGGGCTCAAACAATCCCGTCTTTGATTGCTCTTGAAATGGGTATGGTTGAGGTGGGAAGCTTACACTATCATGCCCTTTTCGCTTCGGGATTGATACTCATGATTATGCTTTTAATCATAAATATAATCTTTTATTATATTAAAAAAGGAATCCATGTACGATAAAAAAAGGATGATGCCATGTTGGAAAACATAAAGGAAATACTGTTTAAAATATGGATTATATTAAGCGGAGCAACGGTTCTCTTTTTAACCTTATTCATATTTGGATATATAACCAAACATGGCTTCAAATCTATAAACATTGAATTTATATTCGGAAATCCTAAAGGAATACCGTTAGGTGCAGAGGGAGGAATTTTACCCGCTATTGTAGGGAGCCTATTTTTAACGATCATGGCATGTATTTTTGCTTCTGTGCTGGCAATTTCAACATCAATATATATAGTATATTATTGTAAATCAAAAAGAATTGAAAATATAATTCATATTATAATTCAATGTATGGCCGGTATACCTTCAATAGTTTTAGGGCTTTTTGGATATACGTTTTTGATTGTTAATTTAAAATTAGAAAGGTCACTTTTAGCCGCCGGAATAACCTTAGGAGTTATGATTTTCCCATTTATACAGGTCAGGATTGAAAAAGCCTTCAGGGAGGCCAGCAGTACTATAATTCAATCATCCTACGCCTTAGGGGTGTCTAATTCCTATACATTTTTAAAATTGATACTTCATATATGTAAATTTGAAATAGTTTCGGCAATAACTTTAGCAGGCGGGTTCGCAATGGGGGCTGCGGCTCCCATAATACTTACGGGAGCAGTAATATTTGCGCAAATACCCAAATCCCTGCTATCACCGGTTATGGCCTTGCCTTTTCATTTATATATACTTATAGGAGAAGGTATTTCTCTTGAAAAAGCCTATGCAACGGCCTTAGTCCTCATATCATTACTTCTTATAATAAATATGGTTTCAATGGTTCTGATTTTTAGAAAAAGGGGGCCGATTGAATGAATATTATTGAATTGGCAAATTTAAATGCGTTTTACGGTGACAAAAAAGTATTAAATAATATCAATATGGAGATAAAAAGAAATAAGATAACAGCCATTATCGGGCCTTCGGGCTGTGGAAAATCTACCTTATTGGCTGTTCTAAACAGGATGATAGGAGAAAATGGCGGGAGCATTGAAGGTAAGGTTACCTTTAACGGAAAAGATATTTTAAATTACCCTAAAAATGAGTTAAGAAGAAAAGTGGGGATCGTTTTTCAAAAACCGAGCCCATTTCCATTATCGATATATGGAAACCTTGCTTATGCCCCTTTATACTATGGAGTTAAAGATAAAAATTTGCTAGATAATATAGTTGAAAACAAATTAAAGATTTCGGGGCTTTATGAGGAGGTAAAAGATGATTTCAAAATGTCCGCACTGGAACTTTCGGGTGGCCAACAACAGAGGCTGTGTATAGCAAGGGCCCTTACTGTTGAGCCTGATGTATTATTGCTGGATGAACCTTGTTCGGCATTAGATATAAAAAACACTGCCAACATAGAGGACATGCTGTTAAATTTATTAGATGATTATACTATTATAATTGTTACCCATAATCTTTTTCAGGCGAAAAGAATTTCGGACTATACCGTATTTATACTGGATGGAGAAATTATTGAGTTTGGTGAGACAGAGCAAATATTTAATGATCCGAAGGATAGAAGAACTAAAGAGTATATAGAAGGGATGTACGGTTAGAACCGATTCCATTCCTTCTTTTTCAATCTGCATTTAAATCTTCACCATCGTAAGTCAATATCATCACAAAAGATAACATACTATCCCGGGCGGTTCGCACACACTCTTGGGTTTTTTTACCCTGCACTTACCACAAACACCTTCCCCCCATATATCTTATTTGAAAACAATCTGGAGAAGTATCATATAAATCCCCGTACCTACTCCAATGCTCAGAAGTGCATTCTCTTTCCAATAGTGAAGTGCGATTATACAAACAATAGCTATCGCCTCCGGAATCCCATATGTAGAACCCCTGAAATTAACATCTTTAAGGCAATACACGACCAAAAAACCTACGGTAGAATAAGGTAAGACTTGACCAAGGTAATTGATATATGAATTATTTAGCTTGGGATTTTTAAATATAATAAAAGGCAAAAATCTCGTTATAACCGTACCTAGGGTCAGCATACAGATAATGATAAAGGTCTGAATAGATGTTAAAGTCATTGAATCTTCTCCTCTGCCAATTCTTTTCTATCTATATATCCCTTTCGGAATATGGTCAATACCGTTATTATGGCAACCATGGAAGGGATAATAAAATTGCCCTGCCCAAAGATAACTAAACAGACAACAGAACATAAAACACCGATCATTGCAGGTTTATGGCCCTTCCCTGTTCTCCATTGTTCCACAAATGTCACAACAAAGAGTGCGGTCAATACAAAATCAAGCCCTTCCACATTGAATGAGATGACGGAACCTAATAAGCCGCCTAAAACCGAACCAAATACCCAATAACCATGATTGAGTAAAGTGATAAAAAACATAAACCAATTTCGATCTATATCCTCCGGTGGTTCTACCGAGCATATAAGGGAAAATGTCTCATCGTTTAAGCCAAAGATGAGATAGGGTTTCAACCTTCCCGTATTTTTATATTTGTCCAACATTGAAATACCATAAAATATATGGCGTGCGTTTATCATCAATGTCATCAATAATGCATGAACAGGGTTAAAAATCGATGTAAGAAAATTAATTGCCACATATTGTGCCGAACCTGCAAGCACCATGAAACTGAATAGGGCTGTCCAGCCAACACCATAGCCCTTGCTGTTCATCAGAATTCCATAAGCAGCACCTAAAAAGGTAAATCCGGTAAATACAGGTATAGTATGGGGAAAGGCTGCTTTTAATGCCTCAAATTTTTCTTTCAAATCTCTCACCTCATCCGGCCTTAATCTTGTTTAGAATTAATTATTGTTTTGATTATACCATATTCATAATCGAGTTTCGCCTGTTGTATATAAATCTGATAATGCGTCTTTAACACAAGCCCATTTGTTTAATAAAAATTTAATATAATAATACACGTTCATTTAGTTTCGAATATGAATAATTCCTAC
>CAYOGD010000106.1:0-4917 GCA_964403395.1 uncultured Alkaliphilus sp. | reverse complement strand
AGTTTTAGTGATTTGTTTTTCATAATGTTCAACCCCCCATAATAGATTTTTGTCTCGTTTATAGTTCCCGCAATCAGCTTAAAATCTTAAGTTACTAAAAGCTTATCACCAATAATTTATGAAGTCTAATTAAGGTTATCTATAAAAACTCCTGGGCACATAAGTAAAATCTATTGAAAAGGGGCCGGTTTTTAAAACAATATAGATTATATCAATAACCCAGGACAAGCCAATAGTAAAAATCAATGTTTATTGTGCGGGGCCTCCTTAAGGACTATAATAATTAAGACTAAACGTATTAGGTAAGGAGTGCTCCTATGAGAAAAATTTTACACCTGATTGCCCAAAAACCCGGTTATACAGGCAGTGGCATTTATTTGCAAGGAATCATCAAGGAGGCAACAAAAAAATTATATTCTCAGGCTCTGGTTGCGGGTATTTCCCGGCATGACAGCATGGATGAATTTCAATTTCCCGCTGATATGGCCACTTATCCGGTTTATTTTGACACTGAGGAATTACCTTTTCCTGTAGTAGGAATGAGTGATTCAATGCCTTATCCGAGCACCAAATATAGGGAGCTCACATCTTCCATGTGCCTACTTTGGAGACAAGCCTTTGTGAGGGCCATAATAAATGCCTTAGATGATTTTAAGCCTGATCTTATTATCTCTCACCACCTGTGGTTATTATCAGCATTAGTTAAGGAGCTGGCACCTGAAATTCCTGTAATCTGCATTTCTCATGCTACGGATTTAAGGCAGTTAGAATTAGCCCCTCAGTTTACAGATGAGGTGGTTGAAGGTTGCGGTCAAATAGAACGGATTATAGCTTTAAACGATTTTCAAGCAAAAAAGATAGCAGGTATTTACAAAATACCCGGAGAATCAATCACAGTGGTTGGCTGTGGCTTTGATCCTGATATTTTTTATCCGTCTACCCACAGGGAAAAGAATAAAGTGAAAAAAATTATTTATGCCGGCAAGTTGAGCCGGGCCAAGGGGGTAATATCTCTTTTTAGGGCTTGTGAACTGTTATACTTGGAAGAGCCGAATTTTGAGCTGTTTCTTTATGGTTCAGGTGATGGAAAAGAAGCAAAAAAATTAGCAGCCATGGCGAAAAGGATCCCTTTTAAATTTATCGCCCCCGGCACTGTGAGTCAATCAGAGCTAGGGGATGTTTTCCGACAAGGAGATGTTTTTGTATTGCCTTCCTTTTACGAAGGATTACCGTTGGTGGTAATCGAAGCATTAGCTTCCGGATTAAGGGTGGTAGTATCAGATCTGCCAGGCTTAAGGCCTTGGTTGGGAAATGAGATTAATCGTAGTGGTTTAATCAGCTATGTTCCCTTACCCGGACTTGTTAAAGCGGATCAACCGATAGCAGAAGAGTTGCCCGTCTTTGAATCCCGGCTAAAAAACAGCCTTTTAATTCAAATTAATCAGTCTTCCACCGAACAGTCGGCGATCTCTCCAAAAATAAAACAAGCCATCGCCAAATTATCCTGGTTCGGTGTATTTGAAAAAATAGAGAAATTTTTTAGTTTTTACAAAATGCACAGACAATTCGTAAGACACGATGGATCCGGAAACATTGCAGAAGGACAGGAACAGGTAATAAAGGAATGTCTTTAAAAAAACCGATATTCATGCAAAGTTTTAATTTTGTATGAATATCGGTTTTTGATATTTTTTCGACTTCACGCTGGGGACTAAAATTTGCTTCTGGAAAATATGACAAGTCAACCGAAGTTGCCTGCTTTGCTCAGGATAGCATGCCATCCTCTGTAATGGCATTGGCCCACTTTTCCCTGTTACGAGAAAGGGAATTTTTTATATTTTATACAGAAATAAACAGTTTTCGGGAAGGTTCCATCTGTTAAAATATATGATGTGTTTGAAATTCCTAAAGGGGTAATTGATTTAATAGTTGCGCAATTTTTATTGGGTATATTCAATCAATTTTTTAAAATATTCGGAATTATTGATAGATTTCATTTTGTTACTACGAATTATTGAGTGAAGGTATAAATATCTACATGTAGAAAGATGCGAGGGGGTGGTACCGCTGGAAATAACAGAAAAAAATTTCATTGAACAAATGAAAAAGGGGAATGAGAAGGCCCTTGAATATGTTATAGATAATTACGGTTGGGTCCTCAAGACAGTTCTGAAAAAACACTTATTTTATATTATGGATTACTATGATGAATGTATGAATGATTGTTTGCTTGCGATTTGGGACAATATCCATAATTATAATCCTGAGAAATCTGATTTCAGGAATTGGATGGGGGGGATTGCAAAATATAAATCTATTGATTATGCAAGAAAATATCTGGGGGATTTAGAAACCAAGAATATAGAGGATATCGACGTTGTTGCAGAAGACAATCCCTTGATAGAAATTCTAAAAAATGAAATAAGTGGCGAAGTTGAAAAGATGCTTCAAAATTTATCAAATGAAGATAGAAAAATTTTCGAAAAATATTACTTAAAAGACAGGAAAATAGATGAAATATCTAGGGATACGGGACTCAGCAAATCTGTTCTTTATAATAGGCTTTCGAGGGGAAGAAGGAAAATTCGTAAAAAGGTTATGATGGGAGGGGGTTGCAAGAATGAAGGATTCTAAAAATGTTTATGAATTGTTAAATCAGATGGATTTTGATATTCAGGATTATGAAAGGGAAGATTTGAGTGATATAGAAAGAAAAAGGTTGAAGGTTGATTTCAGAAGAAGAAATAGGAGAAAAGTTAACCTTAAGAAGGTAACTGCTATTGCTGTTACTCTCATACTGGCTGTGGGTATTTTTAGCCGGACAAGTTTTGGAAAAAATGTTTATGCGACTGCTCAATCAAAGGTTTCGGAAATATCCTATTCCATAGGTAAGGCCTTAAATATTGGGAGGAACATTGAACCTTATGCAAATGTGGTTGACCAGATAGCTGAAAACAAAGGGGTAGAGGTCAAATTAACGGATGTAATTATAGACAAAGATGAGTTGATTTTCTTTACTATTATAAATACCAATCAACCGATGGACGGATTTCATTTTAATTACCATATATTTGTTAATGGAAAGAAACTAAAAAATTATGGAGCAACCGGAAGTGCCGGGGCAATCGATGGCTCCGATAACCTGTTTTTCGAGGCATACGCTGTTGATATAAAAGAAATCGATACGGATGAAAATGTGGATATAAAGATTGTGCTAAAGGATCTGAGTTATTATTATGTAGGTGACAGAATGGGCGAATTGAAGGAAGGGGAAAGTATAGAAAGGGAAAGAATAAAAGGCAAATGGGAATTCGAGTTTAATGCAAACGGTAAGGAGTTGATGGCAAAGACTCATGCATTACCTATTGATTATTCATTTAATATAGATGATGCAAAATATGTTCTGGAGGAATTCAGATACAATCCTGTAAATCAAAAAATATACGGAAGGATCAAAAATAAGTCCAAGGATAGTTATGCAGTCGATTTAAGAGGACATGATGACCTGGGAAACGAAGTTGTATTTTATCTGGGCACTTTATCCGGAGAAGACTTGATATTCAGGTATTCAAATATCGACGGGGATCTGTCTGATGAAATAAAGTCTATCACCTTAACACCATATGCTGCAAAATATCCGAAGAGAAGTGGGAGAATGAACAGCGAATATAAACAGGTTGGGGAGAAATTCACAGTGTTTTTGAATAAGTAATTAAAAAAGGAATGTCTTTAAAAAAATCGACATTCATGCAAAGTTTTAATCTTGCATGAATATCGGTTTTTATTATTTTGGGGTATATTATGCATAATTAAACCACCTGTAAAACTGTGAGGTTTATAAAGTAATTTAATTTGCTTAAAGGGAAGTCATTTCGTTATCCGGAATTATACTTTCTTCGTAAAAATAATCGATATTTTCGTATATTCCGTTTTTTCTCATTACAGGGTGGTAATTTCCCACCTTTAGGGCTTCTATAAAATCCCTATGATCCCTTATAGTGTTGTAAAATTTGGTAGCGTACGTTCCAAGCTTCTCAGGTCTGTGGGCATCACTGGCACCTAGGGATGGAATATTTAATTCTGTAGCCAAGGTATAAGATTGTAGGTTGTGATGTGGAAGGGTACTGCCATTAAAAGATTCTATCCCTGTTAATAGGTGGCTTACCTTTCTCATGTTTTCACCCATTCCACGATTATTATTTCTAAAAGGATGGGCCGCGATAGCTGCCCCGCCATGTTTTTTTACCAATGTCAGCAATTCTTTTGCACCTATCATTTTTTTCGGTATATCTTTTAATCCAAATGTTAATATATCACCTTCATGGGTCAGTATTTCCGCACCTACAATAACCAAAATTCCATTTATTTTGGCCGAGTCTCCTATTTCATCTCGCAGGTGATTGTTTTCGTGGTTTGTAATGCATATACCGTCCAAGCCAATCAGCCTAGCCAGTTTGATTGATGTTTCAAAATCCAAAAAGCTGTCAAAGGAATATTTACTTTCGTGTACGTGCGTATCTATAATCACAGGAATCAACTCCGTTCTAAACAATTATCTATTATATTTTATGTTCAACCACTGCAAAATATATCAGCAAGGTGTTCTGTTGTGTTGAAAATACATACTGATTTTTTATGAAATCCGAAATTTATAGAATCCGGAGTGAATGGGTGGATGGTTCAATGGTCTTAGTTTATGTTACCACGGTTTTTTAAAAAATGCTATTGAGGTCGTGTCCACATCAAGCATAAATAAAGAAGGCCTGTGTCACGTGAGAACAAATTCTTGCTGTGCTAAAATGGCTATTTTACAAACCTTATGACGGGGAAATGCGTTTTGTGGTTTTAAGAAATATCATCTATTTTGTGGGCTTTTATAAAATATATCTATGGTAAAGTGAATGTGTATAGAAAAAT
>CAYOGD010000105.1:0-4944 GCA_964403395.1 uncultured Alkaliphilus sp. | reverse complement strand
GATATAGGCAGATTTTTTCATAATTCTATAGAACAATTCAGCAAAGAGATGGTAAATGAAGAGATTGACTGGAAAGATTTGACCAAGGAACAAAATGACTATCTGATTGAAAAAGTGATAGATGAGATGGTGCCGGAGTTCGAACATGGTGTTATGCTCAGCACACATAGATATAAATATCTGGTTAACAGGTTAAAAAGAATCAGTAAAAAGGCGGTATGGACGTTGACGAAGCACATAAAGAAAGGAGAATTTGTTCCCCTGGGGCATGAGATCAACTTCGGGTTTGGAGGGGATTTGCCCCCTATCATAATCGAATTGGATAGCGGGGAAAAAATTTATCTGGAGGGCAGGATAGACAGGGTGGACATATTGAATGATGAAGATGGAAATTACATCAAGATAATAGATTATAAATCCGGAAGCAATGACTTTAGCCTCTCTGATGTATATTACGGTTTTCAAATTCAATTGCTGGTTTATCTGGATGCGATACTGTCCAACGAGGCAAGGAGGCGAGATGTGGACGTATACCCGGGCGGTATATTTTACTTTAAAATAGATGATCCGATGATAAAAACCACACAAAAAGCAGTGGAAAAAGTAGAGAAGGAAATAAACAAAAAGTTAAAGATGAGAGGCCTTGTGTTAAAGGATGTAAACATTATCAAAAAGATGGACGAAGAAGTGGGCACATATTCGGACATTATACCTGCCGGTGTAACAAAGGCCAATAAGGTTACAAAATCTTCATCCGCCTTGGATAAGGAAGATTTTAAGGCGCTTCTCAATCATGTGAGAAGTCTTATCAAGGAAATCGGCGAGGAGATATTGAAGGGCAATATTAAAATAGAACCGTTTAAAAAAGGTCAAAGCACATCCTGTAAATATTGTGAATATATATCCATATGCCAATTCGATAGCAGTTTTTACGAAAATCGATATAGATATATCAGGGAGCTAAAGGATGACGAGGTGCTCGATAGAATAAGAAAACAGCATGATGATGAATAAAAGTCTGATTACGCGACATAGTGTAATATATATAACCTAATAAAAAATACGTTCGATTACGGTTTCGAATATGAATAACTCTTACAGTTCGTTTCAATAAAAAATCCTAAAATTCGCAAACTCGCTACGCTCGGACATGCGCAATTTTTAAACGGATTTTTCATTTCAACTCACTGAGAGTTATAGTCATATTCTGCAAATGTAATCTCACTGTATTTTTTATTAGGTTCTTGGATATATGCTATTTTAAAAAAGCTTATATATTACACGTTTATTATAGTTTGAAATCGTAATAGTCTCAACATCTTAAAAACAGTAAGTTTTATAAGCAATGAAATTATATTTGAAGAATAAACCTTTAAACAAGACTCGACTCTGGAAAATTTGAGTAGAAGTATCCACTAAGTAAAAAATTTGTAAGAGTTGCACTGTTTGAGCGTAGCGAGTTTGCAACTCTAATTTTTTACGTGTGGTTATACTTCTTCAAATTTGTAAGCGGAGAGGCGGTTTAAAAGTTTATTCTTTATAAATCTGATAATAATTATTTAGAGATGTAGAATTAAACTTATGTACAATACATGCAATTAAGCTTGAATTATTTGCTTATTAATAATACAATTGTTTTACCGATTAATAAAAATGATTTATGCCCGGCCTTGTATAATTTTTAAATAAAGGAGGAGATTCTATGAAGCTTGCATTTTCAACACTCGGTTGTCCGAATTTCAGCTGGACCGAAATTTATTCTATGGCCAGCGACCTTGGCTTTGACGGTATTGAAATTCGCGGACTTGGTGAAGATATTTTTGCTGTTCGGGCCCAACCCTTCACTGAAAGCCAATTTCCGGAAACCATTAAAAAACTTGCGGAATTGCGCTTGGAAATCCCATGTTTATCGTCCGGTTGTTGTTTGAAATTTCCCGAAAATGCTGAAGAAAATCATGAAGAAATCATTCAATATATTTTATTAGCCTCGAAACTGGGGACCCCTTATATCCGTGTTCTTGCCGATCTCGAGCCTCATCCCATGGGTGAGGTAGATGATAATGTGGTTCTTGCAGCCCTCGAGCGTTTGATTCCCTTTGCCGAAGAAAAAGGGGTAACCCTGTTGGTCGAAACAAATGGCGTTTATACCGATACGGCCCGCCTTTGTAGATTATTGGACAGCATTTCCAGTGATGCCGTAGCTGCACTCTGGGATATCAATCATCCTTATCGATTTGCAGGTGAAACCCCGGAACAGACCGTTCAAAATCTGGGTGCTTACATCAAGCATGTTCATATTAAAGATTCGATAATGGAAAACGGAATCGTAGAATATAAGATGATGGGCGAAGGCGACCTGCCGCTGGATGAAATTATGATGGCCTTGAGCTCTATAAATTATGAAGGATATCTTTCATTGGAATGGGTTAAACGTTGGGCACCGGATTTAGCCGAAGCGGGAATAGTTTTTCCCATGTATGCTTCCTATATGAGCCGTTATCTGGGAAAGGAAGTCACAAAAGGGCATTTATATGATAATAATGCTAAAACCGGAAAGTATATTTGGCAAAAAGATATTTTGATAGATTTAACATTTCCTCAAGTGCTGGACCGTGTTGTCGATGAGTTCCCAAACCAAGGTGCCTTTCGCTATACTACCTTAGATTATACCCGGACTTATTCGGAATTTCGGGATGATGTCGATACTTTTGCCCGTTCATTGATCACTTTAGGTGTTAAGCCGGGAGATAAAGTTGCTATATGGGCAACTAATGTCCCCCAATGGTTTATTACCTTTTGGGCCGCAACCAAAATCGGGGCTATATTAGTCACTGTCAATACCGCTTATAAGATTTATGAGACGGAATATCTGCTTCGCCAGTCAGATACCCATACTTTGATTATGATTGACGGCTATAAGGATTCTAATTATGTTGGAATTATTAAAGAGCTTTGTCCCGAATTGGAAAATGCCGAAGCCGGAAGGCCTTTACATATCAAGAGACTTCCATTTTTGCGGAACATCATTACCGCGGACTCCCGCCAAAAGGGTTGTTTGACTTGGGAAGATGCTATGGCCTTGAGCGAAAAAACACCTCCCGAAGAAGTCTATCGCCGTGCTTTATCTATCAATAGGCATGATGTCTGTAATATGCAATATACCTCAGGAACTACCGGTTTCCCGAAAGGGGTAATGCTTACACATTACAATGTTGTTAACAATGGTAAAAATATCGGGGATAATATGGACCTTTCTACGGCAGATCGAATGATGATTCAGGTGCCGATGTTTCATTGTTTCGGAATGGTTTTAGCCATGACTGCGGCTATGACCCACGGCACTACTATATCGCCGATACCCTATTTTTCCCCTAAGCAGGCACTTAGTTCTATTACCAAGGAAAAGATCACCTGTTTCCATGGTGTTCCAACCATGTTCATAGCTATGTTGGGGCATGAGGATTTTGAATCAACGGATTTCTCTCATGTGCGAACCGGGATTATGGCCGGAAGCCCTTGCCCGGCTAAGGTTATGCAGGATGTTGTTGATAAAATGAATATGACTGAAATCACAATTGTCTACGGTCAAACAGAATCCTCGCCGGGTTGTACCCAAAGCAGGGTAGATGATAGTGTTGAACTGCGTGTAAACACTGTGGGGCGGGCTTTACCCGGTGTGGAATGCAGAATTGTAGATCCCAAAACAGGTGAAGACCTACCTGATAATGTTGATGGTGAGTTTGTTGTTCGTGGATACAATGTTATGAAGGGTTATTATAAAATGCCTGAAGCAACAGCAGCAGTTATTGATGAAAATGGTTGGTTGCATACGGGTGATTTGGCAAAAAGAGACGAAAACGGTTATTATAAAATAACAGGGCGTATCAGGGATATGATTATTCGCGGCGGCGAAAATATTTATCCTAAAGAAATTGAAGATTTTATTTATACTCATCCTAAAGTAAAAGATGTTCAAGTGATCGGCGTTCCTGACAAACAGTATGGCGAGGAGATTATGGCCTGTGTGATTCTCAAAGATGGGGTCAGCCTCACGGAAGATGAGCTGAAAGATTTTGTCCGTGCTTCAATGGCAAGGCATAAAACGCCCCGCTATATCGATTTTGTAACGGAATTTCCGATGAATGCCGCTGGAAAAGTCATGAAATACAAGATGCGCGAGCAGGCTGTTGAAAAACTAAATCTTGAATCTGACGAATGTACGGTGACTGTTTAATATGGCATATGATGGAATAATGAAAATGAACAAAAGTTTAATTATGTGGCATATCAATTATGCATTATTAAGGTTATATCGATCTAAAATATTTATATATTACACTCTCATCACGGTTTGAAATTTTGATGGTTCTAATAGTCCTTTTCAAGCGAAAAAACTGAAAATTCACGAACTCGCTACGCTCCCCTAAAGGGACTAGGCAAAAAACGCCGTCGCAAACAGCGTGCAATTTTCTAGTTTTTTTACGATTTCCCAGCCGTTTGCTGGACAGGTAAGGACCAAGAACCATTGCAAAATTTCAAAAGTGATTCGCTTTGTAATATATCAAATATTTTAAAGATAATTTGCTTTATGAAGTTTAGACACTCTTAAAGCCGGGGGACTTCTGAAAATTTAATATAAAATACTAAGTGAATGCATTTGAGAATATGACTATAATTCCCAGCGAATGAAGATGAAAAATACGTGAAGCAACCTGCATGTCCGAAGCGAAGCAAGTTTGCAGGTTGTAGTATTTTTCATTGGAATAAGCTGTAGGAATTATTCATATTCGAAACTAAATGAACGTGTATTGTTATATTAAATTTTATTAGACAATCTGGCTCGTATTAGCAACGCATAATTAGACTTATGTAAATCACATTCCAATCAGTATCCGCTTATATAAAAATTTTGGAAGATGATTATTTTTGACCTTTTTTGCCGTT
>CAYOGD010000104.1:0-4989 GCA_964403395.1 uncultured Alkaliphilus sp. | reverse complement strand
CATCCTATGGTATCTGAGCATGGCAAAGGATTTGTACTTTAGGCTGACCAGGACTTTTCACTAATGCCTAAAATAACAATTATTACATAATCTGTGACGAAGAGAATGCTGCGCCCCGGGCTTCTACGCATAAAAACAAAAACCTGTCTTTATAAAAAAACAGGTTTTGTTCTGATTACCACTACAATTAAGGATATCTTGATATAATTTTCTAAGGGCATTCCTTCACCCAAAACAACCCAAATAATTCTACTATCGGGTAAGAAGCCTAAAATAATCTTCCATATCGTCCACATCTAGTGATATCCCCTCATCCTCCACATGTAGCCTATATGACGGCTTTGATTTTATAAAATCCTTCATGGCTTCCAAAGTGTTATCTTCCATTATTTCACTTATGAAATGGCTTTTCATCAATACGGGATGGCCTCTCCTGCCATTGAATACCGGCAATACTATGTTTTCATCTATTTTCAGCATCTTACTATAAGTATTTTTACTTATCATGGGGCAATCTCCCAACGTAAGAAAAAATCTTTCCTTAGTCACCCTTGATAACCCCTTTTTTACAGAGCTGAACATACCTTCTTCAAAATCCGGATTAAATATCAATTCTACTTTAGGATACTTGGTTACCAAAGGCCTTATATCTTCTATTCTACATCCGCCGACCACTATTATTTTAGCACAGCTATCGTACATATTTAGAATAGATCTTTCAATTATTGATTTTCCGCCGATATCTAGTAATAGCTTATTTCTGCCGGCCCTGCTGGAAAATCCGGCGGCTAACACAATTCCTTCTACATCGATATAATCCATGTTTTTGGGCAATCCATGTTACAAGTACCGCCAAAAGGAATACTGAGACCGATAGCCGCCAAAGCACATTTTTTCAATCTCTTTTTCAGTTTCTGATAATTTAACATCCATGGATTTTCCTCCTTTATTCTTTTTTGCAGTTTTTTCAGTTCAGGATTTTACATGTTACACACCCCGGGGTAAATGAAAACGTTAGTTCCCTGTGGAGATAGGCAACCTTATCTGCCCCCAAGTGAGTGGGGCTATCCATTTTCACGATTTTCATAGCAATGATAAGAAGCAAGAACAATGCCTTTTCACATAGCCGGCGTTCTATTGCTGAAAAGCTGGCAAACAAGGCGTCCCCTTGCCATCCAAAATGCCATCCCTGCCAAAAAGCTGGCAAACAAAGCGTCCCCTTGCCACCTTGCCACCTTTAGGCTTTATTTATAATTGAATGTATGGCTTCTTTAATTTCCTGATAAGATGTACATCTGCATATATTAGAATCCAGCCATTCTACTATAGTCGTGCTGTCCGCATTGGGTTTGTTTTTCGCCAGTGAATGACATACCATCAAAAAGCCTGATGTACAGTAACCGCATTGGAAAGCAAAATTTTCGACAAATGCTTTTTGTATGGGGGTATCCTTTAAACCTTCAACTGTCTGTATTTTCTTGCCTATGGTCTCTACCGTGAGTATAAGGCAGGATTTTATAGGCCAATCGTCAATCAAAACAGTGCATGTACCGCAATCCCCATTTTCGCATCCCGGTTTTGCTCCTGTCAGACCTAATCGTTCTCTTAGGGTGAAGAGCAAAGTATCCGAAGGTTTAGCCATAACATCAACCTGTTCCCCATTTATGTTTAAACTTAACATGGTATTTCCTTTAATCTCTAACATTTAAATTTCCTCCCGGAGGTCTTTTAAGACAGTGTCTAATACGTCGTGAAGCATAAACTTTTTATATTCTTTTGAACCGTTTAATGCATCCTTTATCTTATCTTCTACGCTGCACACGGCCTGTTGGATTTTTTCCTCTCTTGGAAACATATTGCTATTTAGGAATTTTTCTAATTCATATGACCTGAACGGATAATCACCCAAACCGCTGAATGCAATGTGTATTTTATTTCTGTTTTTTAATGCTACCGTACTTATCAGGGGGTAATCTATTGTCTCATTTTTTGTTCTTTTTACGTGCACGTAGGGAAGGTTCAAAAATGCACCCGGGACTATTATCTTGACCACCATCTCTCCCTTATTTAATTTCAATCTTTCATCAAATATCTCTCTCAGTAATTCTTCCCTCTGCCCATCTTTGCTCGCCAGAATAATTTTACTATCACTTATCAAAAACGGTAATACGGCTTCTCTATATATGATAGTCCCGCAAATATTCCCTCCTACGGTTATCTTTCCCTGCATGGTGTGGTCAGCAATTCTCTTCACTGTTATGCTGAGGGGAGAAAACAGATCTCCTTCGACAATTTCAGTGAGAGTTACCCCGGATCCAATCACTAAGTCATTCCCATCCATTTTGTACTGCTTGCATTCCTCTATTCCCTTGATATCTATAACTGCATCCGCATATATATTATTTGCCCTTGCCAGGCTGATAAATTCACTGCCGCCTCCATAATAAATTGCCTTTTTTCCCGACAGATCCAAGTCATTGAATAGCTTGACAGCCTCATCTACAGTATCCGGTTTATAATATTCAAAATCAAATCCTATCATTTTTTCCCCCCCGTTACAGTCTTCCATATCAGTTCCGGAAGAATGGGTACCTTGTAAAATTCCTTTCCTGTGGCTAATTGTACTGCATCGACGAAAGCGGCCGGGATACCTAATATGCCGTGTTCTCCTATACCCCTCGCACCGAAGGGCGCATCCTTCTGCGGTGTCTCCACAAAATCAACTATATATTCCGGCTGTTCCCCAAAATGCATCACTTTATAGGTTCTAACGGATGTATCTTCCAATACGGCATTTTCATCATATACAAATTCCTCTCTTGTTGCTAAACCTAAACCCATGTTCATGCCGCCCATTATCACTCCCCTGGCCATTTTAGGATTTATCACCTTTCCTATATCTATAACAGTCACAGCCCTGAGCAGCCTATAGGTATGTATTCCGGGATCATATTCAATCTCTACCCCCTGGGCCCCAACCGTCCATGATACCCCGGACTTTCCCGCACCGGTATTAACATCCAAGGGCAATAGCTGCTTTACAATATAATTTCCTCTCCCCATCAGTTCACCGTATACGGCCGGCCCTTCTTCGTATTTATAGCCATGAGCTATATCCTTGAATGCCATAAATTGATTTGGATCGTCCTTCATAAATGCCCTTTTATTTTCTATCTCTATATCCCCCGGCGAACATTTAAGGGCTATGGATGCAACTTCCTTAATCTGCCTGATTAAATCTTCACAAGCGTCAACAGCCGCATTACCGACCATAAAGGTTGACATACTCGCTACGGTCTTCCAGTGTTTTGGAGTGATCCTGGTATCCACATCCATAAAGACATGGATATCATTTACATCCATCTTCATTTTCTCAGCTATAATTTGGCCTATCGTTGTTTTCATTCCCGGGCCTATTTCCGTAACACCGAAGTTTGCATTTATTGTGCCGTCCTTATTACAAATTAATACTGCCCCCGAACCTGCATCCGTCGGACTGCTCGATGTCTTCCAAAAACAACTTACCCCTTTGGTTATTATGGTCCCCTTATCTGTAGTTATCCTATTTCCTTCATCCCAATTCATTATATTCCTTAAATTTGATATGCATTTTTCCAGATCTCCCGTATTGCTGAGGGTCATTAAATTTTGGGTCGGCGATAAATTTCCTTCTTTGATTGAATTAATTTTCCTCAGTTCCAGCGGATCCATACCCAATTCTTTTGCCAGTTTGTTCATGGCCATTTCTATACCAAAAGTTGATGTGCCATGTCCAAAACCGCGGAAAGATGTTGCATAATTATGATTTGTATATACACAATAGCTGTCGCAGGACAGATTTTCTATATTATAGGGGCCCGAACAATCCGTAGCGGCTGCTCTGGCCATATTGGGAGCAGTATTTGCATAAGCGCCGGAATCTATGTGATAAATGCATTCCAATCCGGTCAACTTGCCGTCCTTTGTGGCCCCTAATTTAACTTTCCCCTCTGCCGCCAATTTTGAAGGTGATGTGCCGATATCCTCTTCTCTGGTATTTGCTATCGTAACCATTTTTCCGCCGACTGCAAGGCTCGCCAAATATGCCAAAAATTCCACGGCAACCGATGCCTTCCCTCCGAAACCGCCGCCAACAAGGGGGGTATGGACTACAACCTTCCCTTCAGGAATATTATAATGGTTGCTGATTTGCTCCTTTACCCCGAAAGGCGCCTGGGTGGATGTATATATATTGATTGTGCCCTCCGGTGATATTTGACACTTGGCATTTCTGGTTTCCATGGCCAGGTGGTCCGCTTGGGGCAGACTAAATTCATACTCTACGATAACATCACTTTCCTGCCAGGCATATTCCATATTTCCCTTTCTGATTTTCACATGGTTAGAAATGTTGGAATCAGCTATAGGATAAACTTCTTTGCTTGGACGGGCATATATGCCCAGGTCTTCATGTACTAAGACAGCATCTTTTTTTAGTGCATCTTTAATGGAATTTACAACGGGCAACGGTTCATATTCCACCTCTATAAGATTTACCGCCGCCCAGGCCTCATCTTCCTTGTCGGCTACAACCAGTGCCACAACTTCGCCAGAATATCTCACCCTGTCCCTCGCTATAGGCGGCCTGTCCGCTATCATACTGCCTACAAGTATATCTGAAAACCCTCCGGTTATTACGGCTCTGACCCCCTTTGAGACCTCGGCCTTGGTAGTATCTATTCTTTTTATCAGTGCATGGGCACAAGGAGATGTAAGTATCCGAGCATGCAGGCTTTCATTAAAATGAATGTCCCCTGTGTATTTTGCATTTCCCGTAACCTTATCCCATGCATCCTTTCTGATTATTGTTGTTCCAATCTGTGATTTATGTGCCATGACTTCTCTCCCACAATTTAGTATTTGCTCTCAGGTATATTCTTCCTTTATCTCCGTTTATTATACCTGCTGTTTTTTCTAAATTTTGAATATCCAATGGCTTTTAAATCCCCA
>CAYOGD010000103.1:0-5017 GCA_964403395.1 uncultured Alkaliphilus sp. | reverse complement strand
AGCCCTTTTTATATTTGCACGAAATGTCACCTCAAACCCGATCAATTTATTATTTATTTTATACCCCCTCATTATATTCCCATTTTTCCTCTATCATCGGATAAGGAGCCCATTCATGGTTCGGCTTTGTTTCGGTAAGAATAAAGCCAAACTTCCCATAGAGGTGGCGTGCTGATTTGAGAATGTCAATAGACCATAAAATCACATGTTTGTAACCCTTTTCTTTACAGAAATCCATTGCAATTTGCATCAGTTTATTGCCGACACCTTGCCCCTGCAGAGACATATCAATTCCAAACCACCTGAGCTGTGCATCCTCGTCTCCACGTTTAATGATTGCAATTGAACCGACAATCTCCCCATCCATTTCTACTAACCACATCTGACTCCCTTCATGGTCTTCAAACAGATCAAGCATTCCCTCCATAAAGTATTTTTCGACTATGCCGTTAAATCCATACTGTTGTTCAAATAATTTATAATAAAAATAACAAACCCGGCTCGGGTCTCCCGGCTTGTATTCTCTGATTACAATATCCTTTTCTGTCGAATCCCTTTCTGATGATTCGCACATATTATTCCTGTATCCCTTAGCCTTATCCAATTTATTGCCTTCTTTCTGATAGTTTTATTTATTCTGTCTGTTCGACACGGGATATGAAAATCCTTTTTTTACCTTGTCTGATTTTCATAACTAAAACACAAGGAAACAGCTTTTTGTGTCGCCCCCATGCTGTACGATGAATAAAATCCCCCCAATTACTTAAATTTTCCTGATTTTATTGTATAATATAAAAAACTGAATAAAAGGAGGCCAACTATATGGAAATAAATAAAGTGTCGATTATTGGATTAGGAGCTTTAGGTACATTGTTCGGAAACCAATTATCTAAAAATATGCCTGAGGAAGATTTAAGAATTATTGCTGATGGGGATAGAATACAAAGATACGAAAAAGATAAAATATATTGCAATAATGAAATTTGCCAATTTAACTATGTAACACCGGAAGAACCCTGTGAGCCTGCAGATTTACTTATTTTTGCTGTTAAATATAATGATTTAAAAGATGCTATAAAATCTGTGAAAAACCATGTTGGCGAAAACACTATTATTATGTCGGTACTGAATGGAATTACAAGCGAAACTATTATAGGTGAAACCTATGGGATGGACAAAGTTTTGTACTGTGTTGCCCAGGGTATGGATGCCGTTAAAGTCGGTAACAAGCTAACTTATCACAATATGGGTATGCTTTGTTTCGGTGAAAACGAACCTGATGTTATATCTGACAGAGTAAAAACGGTTTCGCGCTTTTTTGATAAAACAGGAGTGCCCTATGAGGCTGTTACCGATATGCAAAAAAGATTATGGGGTAAATTTATGCTCAATGTAGGTATTAATCAGACTGTTGCTGTTTATAGTACTAATTATGGCGGAGTTCAGAAGGAAGGTAAAGCAAGAGATACCATGATTGCCGCTATGAGAGAGGTTATAGCTATATCAGAAAAAGAAGGTATAAATTTAACTGAAGAAGATCTTAATTATTGGCTGAAAATAGTAAGTACCTTAAACGGTGAAGGTAAGCCTTCCATGGCTTAAGATGTTGAAACCGGGCGTTTTAGCGAAGTGAAGTTGTTTTCCGGTGCTGTTCTGCAATTTGGTAAAAAACATAATATTGATACACCCGTAAATCAAAGTTTATACGATAAAATTACGTCTATAGAGAGTGAATATTAAAAGGAATCTAAAATAAATAACAGGAAAATACCATCAATGAATACATCATTGAACCTGTTAAAATTATGGGAGTTTTTATAAGGCAAATATAAAAAAAGGCGACCGATATATCCGGAAGAGTTATTATCGGATTAAATAAAGTGACAAATTAGATGCGTCCCTTTTGTCACTTTGTCACACGTATTCAAAAATTGAGATCTATTTCTATTGATTCGCCTAAATATATACCATTGCTTTCCACAATAGAATCATAGGCTAATATTTCTACCCCATTTTCGCTAGCATATTTTACGGCTTCTGAAAAGGCTTTGTCCATCTCCCAGTTTAATTTGAAAACTTCAGGCCCCTTCATTTGCACCAGAAAAAATATTACACCTCTATAGCCCTGTCCGACAGCTTCTATCATCTCCAAAACATGTTTTGTTCCCCTCTCCGTAGGTGCATCCGGGAACATAGATATTCCATTATTCTCCAAGGTAACCCCTTTAACCTCTATAAAACCTTTGCTATTTTCGGTTTCAAAATATATATCAAACCTGGAATTACCAAAGGTTACCTCTTTCTTTAAATGTGTGCAATATTTAAAATTTTTAATCTTGCCATCTGAAATTCCCTCAAATACAACTTTATTAGGCGCTTGTGAATCCATGTTCACCAGCATATCACCTTTCCATACGGCTATTAATGAATATTTTGTTTTTCTATTTAAATTATGGGAGCAGTCTTCCAATATAACTTTAGCATTTGGCACAAGTAATTCTCTACATCTTCCTGTATTTTTTACATGAACCATCTCTTCTTTACCGTCTATTATCACCTGCGCTATAAATCTATTTGGTCTTTTTAAAAAAATTCCTTCTACAATTTTGTTATATTCCATGATTTTCCCTCTCTGCCGGTCTTAGTGATCATGACTGTTTATATTTTTGCAAGTATCCCTTTTTGTCTCAAATAGAGTGACAAATTAGGTACGTCCCCTTTTGTCTTATCTATTTTTGCAGGCATCTCCTTTTGTTCCGCCCTTTTATCCCACATTATTTGGTTTTGACAAAAATCGTTATCCTATCATCATGCTCTACCTTATCCCCATTTTTTTCAAATATGATATCGTCTTTATTATCCATAGCCTGTTGAAGCAAATCCAAAAGCTGTCCGCCTTCAATATCTTCCGGGATAATTCCGCTTACCATTATGACAGTTTCGGAATCGCCGATATCCAGCCCGTATTTTTTAAAATAGCATTCATTTTCCACAAATACTTTATGTGCATCGATCAAAATTTTACTCATATTTTCCAAGGAGATATCCTTTATGTTTTTTATTGATATATTAACTTCCGGATTTAAGGGCAACGTTCTGTCGAATTCCATATCCAACTTTAAAATATCCTTAGCATTTTCATATTTGCCCTTGTCGTACATCACCCTCGTTGCATTATCTTTATAACCCAGCTCCTTTTCCAAGATTTTTCTTGCAACAGAAGTATATTCGTCTGCAAGCCTATCTAACGTATTGTGCATATCTAAAACATAAAATTCATAATTATCATAATATACTTCTCTATTTCTATAATTTATATTAAATCTCGTATCTATACTGGTTTTGGATTTAGCCCATACTATATAATTCCCATCTTTAAAATTGTAAACGGGCTTCTCTAATTTAAGATCGAGGTGGGGGTATTTTTCATTTACATAGTTTTTAACTGCATTTTCTGCCAGTTTAGCTGATATTGGATTTCCCACAAAAGCATTTGTAATAAAAAGTATCACACAAATTAATATTATGGCTAATATTCCGGCAAGTATTTTAAATATTTTATTTTTCATATTGTATACCTTCCTTTCCGAATGAAAAATTTAGAAGTATTGCAATGATTATTCCTAATGTCACCAACCCTGTATATACCAAGCTATAAAATAAGCTTGTCTGTAAAATCAAAACCCGCCAATCAAATTCACCTTTTACTTTTATTATGAAAGTTACTACTTGCCATAAATAAGTCAAAATAAAAATAAAAATCGGTGCTATATAGGATCTTCTCCTCAGCGTAATAAAAGAAATGATTCCGATCACGGGCATTATGATAAAATTATAAAACATGCCCATTGTGCCCGTGAGCCCAATTCCTATAATGGTTCCCACTATAAGAACTGCTATTTGGGTTATAAAAATGCTCCGCCTTATAGCAGATAATATTTTTTCATCTTTTATAGATTGTTCTATGCCGGAAGATTCGAACATTTCAAATTCGCTCCTGCAGCTATCACAGATTTTAATATGCTCCGCCACAATATTTTTACTTTCCTCACTTGCAACATTATCTTTTACTAACGGTATTAAGTCAAGTATTATACCACAAGGCATTTTCAATTCAATCCCTCCTCGTCCAAAACATTTTTAATCCATTTCCTGGCTCTAAAATTGATAACCCTTGCCGAGCCTTCCGATATACCCATTTCTTCCGCGATTTCTGCAAAACTATAACCTTCTATTCTCATGTTTACTATTTTTTGTGTCCGTCCATCCTTTTCTGATAATAATTCCTTTATTCTATCTGTGATTTCTTCTGTAATCAGTTTTTCATCCATAGAATCTAGCAAATATAATCCTAAAAAATCGTTATATTCAATGGTCTGTTTTTCCTTTCTGAACCTCTGCAACCACAAATGCCTGGCTATAGAAAACAGCCATGTTTTCACCGAGGACCGCCCCTTAAACCCTTTTATAGATATGATTGCATTTACAAAAGTTTCTGACAGTAGATCTTCCGAGAGATCGGGGTCATTGGTTAAATAGAGTATATATCTATAAATATCTTGTCTGTAAAGTATGTATATTTCTTCTATTTTTTTCATCCCGCCCCTCCTCTTATATAATTAGTCACTGTTTTAGCTAAAACGTTACAGATATTATAACAAAAAAACATCTTACAGGTATTTCTACTATAAGATGTGTTCTTAATTACAGCATGGCAGGGTGGTGGGGAGACACTTTGTTTACCAAATTGCATGCAGAACAGCAGGCCGTTTGAGACCGTTAAAATGATCTCGTGGCAAGGGGATGGCAAGGGGATGGCAAGGGGACGCTTTGTTTGCCAGCTCGGTAGCAAGGGTGGCAAGAGGATGCTTTTGGTAGGAGGGCGCCTTGTTTGCCATCTTTGCAAGAAATAGCAGGAAGACAGTAAACTGTGTGGAAAAGCGCTTTACCTACTCTCTTTATCATCCTATGGTATCTGAGCATGGCAAAGGATTTGTACTTTAGGCTGACCAGGACT
>CAYOGD010000102.1:0-5024 GCA_964403395.1 uncultured Alkaliphilus sp. | reverse complement strand
CAGCTAATATATAATTTAAACTATCTAAGATCGGCATATCCACTGTTTTAGGTTTAATATCTTGATTTAGGAGAATCCCCTCGGCTTTTCCTATAGATATGTTTATCAACATTTTTTGCCCCCTAGCGCTTTTTTAAAGAACAAACAAAATGAACCCTTGTTTCCATAAAAGTTTGTTCCGCCGTGTCTTATTCAATATACGGATCGCCATGTAGCAAGGACATAATCTTACGCAATTCCCCGGATGCAATCTGCCCTGGCGCGGAAATCTTCTTAGCGGAAGCAAATGTCATATCGGAACCGAATAGCCCTCCTGCCAACCTGCTGATAATACCTTGTTTCCCCATGGATATCGCCATTATGGGCCTGTCCTTATATTTTTCCGTCATTGTATTTGTCGCATCCAACAAAGTTATTACATCTTTTGTACATATTGGCATTACCGCTATTTTAGCAATATCCCCACCCAGTTCCATCGCCCTTCGCAATCTCAATATAATTTCTTCTTTCGAAGGTGTCTTATTAAAATCATGAGTGGAAATAATAACTGCCACATTATTTTTATGGGCAACATCAATGAGTGTTTTTGATTCTATTTCATCATTAAATAGTTCTATATCTACAATATCAATAAGCCCTGTTTGTATTATTGATGTGTTTAATTCAAAGTAAAATTTTGTACCGATTTCCCTTTCTCCACCTTCTTCAGCACTCCGAAATGTAAATATGATAGGCTTATCAATCAAAATGCTTCTGATTGCTTCAAGGGACGTTTTGACTTTATCTATACATTCAACATCATCGTAAAAGTCCACACGCCATTCTACTACATCAAAATCAATAGTTTTTAAAAACTGAACTTCTTCTAAAATTTCTTCTAATGTTTTGCCTACTATAGGCACACAAATTTTAGGTATACCTTCACCAATTTTAACGCCTTTAACTGCAACTATATTTTTCATATATAACATCCTTTTAATATGTAAAACTCCCTGCGTTAAAGCCTGTTCCGCTTCTGTAACTGATTCTCTCACTAATTCCTTTTTGGAAAGGGATATACCGACACCCATAGCCCTTTGAATTATTGAAACAGGAACTACCAAATCTCCTAGCCTTAAAACAGGTAGTTTCATTTTTGTCTATCCCTCATGAATTAATCTACCTTTATCCTTTACTATATAACAAGCTTACAAAATTTTCTACACTGTGATCAATATTTTCTGTGCTTAAAAATGGTCCTTCTAAGCTAGCTTGTTTATTATCACTTGTACTTGTGTTTCTTGCCTTTATTGTCCTTTTTGTTTCCAGTTTTATTTTTCTCTAAACCTCTATCTTTACTTAAACCCTTGCCCTTATCCGACCTTTTACTTGAAACCCGGCTTGCTCTTTTATTTTTACCTTTTTGAAAGCTCGCTTTACCTTTACCTTTGAAATCCCTTTTTCTAACTTCTCCCTCAAATGTAGTTTCTCTAGGCTTCGCCTTACCTTCCGGTTTATACATAGTCTTTTCAATTTTTTGATTGGTACCCTTTTCAATCATATTTAAAAATCTTCTGTCCTTAGGGGCTACAAATGTAATAGCCGTTCCCTTTTCCCCGGCCCTACCTGTTCTGCCTATACGATGAATATAACTTTCCACATTTTCCGGTATATCATAGTTAAAAATATGAGTTATACCTTCTATATCTAATCCCCTAGCTGCAACGTCCGTAGCTACTAAAACCTGTAGCTTTAAATTTCTAAAGGTTTTCATAACCTTTTCTCTTTTAGCTTGGGTCATATCACCATGGAGCTCATCAGATAAAAATCCCTTTTTTATCAAAGCTCCATTCAATGCTCTTACCCTACGCTTTGTACGACAAAACACTATGGATAAAAAGGGCTTTTGTTCCCTTATAATATGCATTAAAGCTTCTTGCTTATATCTATCTGTAGTTTCAACTACCATCTGTTTTATTTCATCTAATGTAACCGTATCACCCTTAATGCGTATTTCAACCGGTTCCTTCATATATTTATTGGCTAATTCTCTGATTTCTTTCGGAATGGTAGCCGAATATAGCATCATCTGCCTTGTAGGTGGAACCCTTTTAATGATATCCTCTACATCTCCCAGAAAACCCATATCGAGCATTTGATCGGCTTCGTCTAAAATCAAGGTGCTCACATCTTTAAAGTATATAGTTCCCCTTCTTAAATGATCTAACAACCTGCCCGGTGTAGCAATGACGATATGTATTCTACCCTTTAGCTTATGTATTTGTTTGTTTATATCTTGTCCCCCATATACTACTAAAACATTTATATTTCTTGGCTTTGCAAATTTTTTAGTTTCTCCGGCAATTTGAATAGCTAATTCCCTGGTAGGTACAAGTATCAATGCCTGTATATTTTTTTTATGATGTTTAATCTTTTCTAATATGGGAAGCACAAAGGCAAGAGTTTTGCCTGTGCCCGTTTGCGCCTGTGCAATTAAATCCTTTCCCTCAAGTGCAACCGGGATGGATTCTTTTTGTATTGGTGTGGGTATCGATATGCCTTCATTCCTCAATGGTTTTAAAATTTCTTCCTTTATTCCTAATTTTACAAAATCTAACATGAATAATCTCCTTTTTGCTTTTACTTTATATAAATACGACAATTTCAACTTAATTATATAATAAACAACCCTGTGCAAAACTATGCCGTTTAATATACAATGCTGATCAGTCTTAATAATAAATTAGGTCATTATATTAGCCAATGACCTAATAAGTTTATATGTTTATTAAATTAATTCATTGTGCCGGTTAATTTTTTATTAAATATATAGATATCCACTGCTGACACAACAGATTAAATCTAGGTTAAAACTCCGCCGACTTTGGCGTTCTTGGAAAGGAAATAACATCTCTTATATTAGCCATCCCCGTTAAATACATGATAGCCCTCTCAAAACCCAGCCCAAAACCGGAATGCCTTGCGCCGCCATATTTTCTGAGTTCTAAATACCACCAATATTCCTTCTTGTCCAAACCCATCGCATCCATTTTTTCTTCCAATATTTCCAATCTCTCCTCCCTTTGACTGCCCCCTATTATCTCCCCAACACCCGGTACCAATAAATCCATGGCAGCCACGGTTTTACCGTCCTCGTTTAACCTCATGTAAAAAGCCTTGATCTCCTTCGGATAATCTGTCACAAACGCAGGCTTTTTAAATACCTTCTCCGTTATATACCTCTCGTGTTCCGTCTGAAGATCGCAGCCCCATTCCACAGGATATTCAAACTTTTGTCCCGATTTTTCAAGCAATTCAATAGCCTCAGTATATGTAATTCTGGCAAAATCCGAGTTTACTACATTATTCAAGCGTTCCAATAACCCTTTATCTATAAATTTGTTGAAAAACTCCATCTCTTCCGGTGCATTTTCCATAACATAATTGATAATATATTTTAACATATCTTCCGCTAATTCCATATTATCATCTAAATCCGCAAAAGCTATCTCGGGTTCTATCATCCAAAATTCCGAGGCATGCCTGGCGGTATTGGAGTTCTCCGATCTGAAGGTAGGCCCAAATGTATATATGTTTCTAAAGGCTAACGCATAGGCCTCCCCTTGTAATTGTCCGCTAACCGTTAAATGTGCCTCTTTCTCAAAAAAGTCTTTAGTATAATCGATATCGCCTTTTTCATTCAGCGGAATATCTTTAAGATCCAAAGTTGTAACCTTGAACATCTCTCCTGCGCCTTCCGCATCACTTCCGGTGATAATCGGGGTGTGAACATATATAAAATCCCTTTCCCGGAAAAACTTGTGGATCGCATAGGCTGCTAATGAGCGCACCCTGAATACTGCCGAAAAGGTGTTGCTCCTAGGTCTCAAATGAGCGATTCCCCTTAAAAATTCAAATGAATGCCTCTTTTTTTGCAAGGGATAATCTTTTTCGGAATCGCTTTCCACCTCAATACTTGCTGCCTTAATCTCAAAGGGTTGTTTAGCATCGGGTGTCAATATCAATTCCCCTTCAACACTGATTGCCGTACTGATAGAAAGTTTCGATATCTCGGTAAAGTTTTTTAACCCCTCTTCAAATACGATCTGTAAGTTCTTAAAAAAACTGCCGTCGTTTACTTCAATAAACCCAAATGCCTTCGATGCCCTTAGTGTTCTGACCCAACCTTCTATTGTTATTATTTGTCCCGCATATTTTTCCGTATTGCGATAAATATATTTGATAAGTGTGGACTTCATTGATTATTTCCCCCCTATGCAATCTTAAGATAAATAAAAACTTCATCCGGTAACAAAAGGACGAAGGTTGTATTCCTTTGATATTCTACACACATTATAATCATAGAGATATGAGATGTCAAAGATTTTTCTATTATAATGCAGCTACTCTGCCGGACCTTCGATCCCTGTATTCAGCAAAAAATATAATGGATTACATCATTAAAGTACTTAAGTTTTTATCGATATTTGGTGTAATAGATAAATATGATTTCGAATAAAGTATATTGTATGACTAACAATTTTATCGGGGGGATATATATGTTAAATGAAAATTATATTTTGAAAGATAAAAATTATCTGGCTTTAATGCTGTTTATTTTTATCATGATTTCTTTTCAAAGCTGGCACTTTAGCAGCCTGGCCGCCCAGAACCAAGAACTCATCAACATAAATAAGGAGGTCCTTTCAAGTTATAAGGATTTGATAGATAATCATATAAAATACAGTGAAGATGTTTGCTATGTGAAATCGACCGCCGAACATTTGGAAAAACAAAACAAGGAGCTTATACAAAAAACAGAAAGGTTAAACAACTTTTTTTTCAATCAAACAGACCAATGACAATGCGGATAAGCAGAAAAATTGCATATTTAACATTTGATGACGGCCCCAGTGTTAATACGGGCGAAATATTAGATATCTTAAAAAAATATGATATCAAAGCCACATTCTTTGTAGTCGGCAGGTCGGATGATAATTCTAAAAATCTATATAAAAGGATTGTAAAAGAAGGCCATGCCATAG
>CAYOGD010000101.1:0-5062 GCA_964403395.1 uncultured Alkaliphilus sp. | reverse complement strand
TATATATCAATTCACCCGTACGCCCTCCTGCCGAAACATATGTAAAACAGGTATCAAGAGATGTGATAGAGGAGGCTGTTTCAATATTGGGCGGTATTTCCATAGATAAACTTGTCTCCGAAGGTTTTTACAGTGAGGTTGAAGATGACTATGAGGCGGTGCTCAGCATCATCAGAAGGCATCCCATGAATCAATTTGAAATAAAATCTTTTATAGAACAGAGGGGTAAGTCCGATATCGAAGGCTTTTTCAATAGATTGAATGATGATGATAAGATAGAGATGGTGGATTATAAAGGGTATTATACCTATAGACTGAAGAAATAGATATTTCATAGGGTAAATTTTATGATTCAATCAGGTTTTTTAAAACTTATAATCTTAGTATCCCATCTTTAAAAGTAAAAAATAAAATTACATGGTTTTGGGCCTACAAAGCAAATCGATGATAGGCTGAACACATATTCGTATTGTTCATTTTTTCCTTCGTATCGTTTTAGGCAGGCAAAGGGTCTTAGTTTAAAATTAAAATCCAAGGTTTATGTATGCAAATTGCACACATGAGCCCCGGGTTTTTTTATTTTTGCGGATATTCAATCCTTATTAAAGATTCGGGCTTTAGTAAGCTACATCGTCAATATCTTTCCAGTGCATCCGCAAACACAGCATTTTCTTTCATCAAATTTAGCAATCTACATCGTCAATATCTTCCGCATCGAAATATTCAATCTTTATTAGGGGCCTCGGCTGCTTATTTGCATTAAGTTTCAGGGCCACATATTTATAAATAAATGTATATATTTAAACCCGATTGGAGAAAAATGGGCAAAAAAGGCCCCAAAAGGACGTAGAAATCATTATTTATGTATAATTTACAAGGGAATTCACAAAATACCCTTATGTAAGTATTTTATATGTAAGGAGTGAGTTCAATTAAAGGAGTAATAATGTCAGGAGGAGTAGGCACCAGACTCAGACCCTTAACGTGTCATTTACCTAAGCCGATGGTGCCTATTTTCAATAAACCGGTAATGGAATATGGTATAGACCTTTTAAAAAGGCATGGAGTCACTGATATAGCGGTCACATTATGTTATCTGCCCGAGATAATAATGGATTATTTCGGGGATGGCTCCGGATTCAATACCAATATCAACTATTATATTGAAGATAGGCCCTTAGGCACGGGAGGCAGCGTAAAAAATGCTCATGAATTTTTTGACAGCACTATCGTTGTAATAAGCGGAGACGCTTTTACAAATATAGATTTAAGAAAAGCCTACGAATTTCATAGAGAAAAGGGTTCCAAGGCTACTTTAATATTGAGCAAAGAACCGGTACCCCTAGAATACGGGGTAGTTATCACGGACGAAAATGGAGCGATAGTAAGATTTTTGGAAAAACCCAGCTGGGGAGAAGTCTTCAGCGATACTATCAACACAGGTATATATATACTGGAGCCTGAAGTATTGGATTATTATGAACAGGGGGAGAATTTCGATTTCAGCAAGGATCTATTCCCCAGGTTACTCCGGGATAATGTACCGATGTATGGATACATAACGGAAGAATATTGGTGTGATGTGGGGGATTTAAATACATATATAGAAACCCATGCGGATGTATTATCCGATGAGAGGATGCATTATCTCCTTGGAAAAGAGCAGGGCAAAGGTATCTGGATAGGAGAAGGGACTGTCCTTGAAAAAGGGGTTAAGATATACCCCCCCATTTACATAGGCAATAATTCCCTCATAAAGGAAGGGTCAATCATAGATTCCTATACTGTTATAGGAAATAATTGCACGATAGAAGAAGGTACATCCATAAAGAGAAGTATCATCTGGGACAATGTAAATATATCCAAAAGCTGTGAGATCAGAAAATCCGTCATATGCAACAATGTATATGTGGACCGGCGCAGCAGAATGTTTGAAGGAGTGGTGATAGGGCCTTATTCCAAGATTTTCAAAGACAGCACTATAAAACCCAATGTCAAAATATGGCCCTATAAGATAATAGATGAAAAAGTGACAGTAAGAAATAATCTTATATGGGAAGAAAGGGTATCCCGGAAACTGTTCGGAGACAGGAATATTTCCGGAATATTTAATGAGAGCATAACCCCCGAAATAGCTGCCGGTTTAGGCACGGCTTTTGCTACAGTTATGCAGGAGAAGGGAACCTATCTCATAAGCAGTGACGAATATAATCTGTCAAAATCCATAAAAAGTTCTATCGTTTCGGGCATACTGTCAACGGGGTCCCGGGTTATAGACATAAAAAACAGCACCATACCCATATGCAGATTTGGAGTAAAATATTTCGGATCCGACGGCGGCATCCATATAAGAAGGGATAGCTTCCATGAGGATATGATTTATATAGAATTTATCGATAAAGAGGGAGCGAACATAGATAAAAACAGGTCAAAGAAGATTGAAAACTGTTTAGTCATAGAAAACTTTAAAAGATGTGCCGGCGGGGAGATCGAGGATGTAGTAAATATATATAATTTCTCCACAATTTATTTAAAGGACGGAAAGGAACAGTTAAAACATATAGATAAGATTAAAAATCAGAAACCCGAATTAGTTATAGCTTCTCCGTCAAAAAACATATGTGATTTGGCTGAAAGGTACCTGAAGGATATAGGGTGCCGGGTTAAAGTGATCAAAGATAACGGAGGATTGAATATAGAAGATGTCAAGAATATAGTTTCGGAAGGCCGGGAGGATTTAGGTTTATTATATAGCGAAAATGGAGAAAAGGTAGCGTTGACCGACGGAATCGATATTGTTCAGGATGAAAAATATTACTTATTGTCCCTATTGATAGGCCTCAAGAGTGGAGAAATGCAAAATGTAATAATTCCGTATAACTATCCGAGGGTTATGGAAAAACTTGCTGAGGAGTATAGAGGGCATACAATCTACAGCAAATCCAATGTATCCAATATTATTCAGATGATAATGAAGGAAAAGATTGATTTTCAATACATATTAAACTTTGACGGCATCTGGGCCACCGGAAGAATAGTGGACTACTTGATAGGAAACAATATCACATTAGGTGAAATTGTAAGGGAGTTGCCTAAATACTTTTATCTGAAAAAGGAGATTCCCTGCAGATGGAACGACAAGGGCAGCATCATAAGGAGATTGTCGGAGGATATGCAGGAGGGCACCGAATTCAAAGAAGGTGTGAGATTTATAGATGATAAAGGTTGGGCCCTTATCATTCCTGATGAAGAGAGGCCTGTATTTAATTTATATGCCGAAGGCTACAACGAGGAATATGCCGAAGAGCTGTGGATTAAATATGACGAAAAAATTAAAGGGATGATGAAGAATTGATCCCGGGGCAGATTGATTTGAAAAAGGTGTAGGTTAAAGGAGTGAGTTTCAATATGTGGTCAAGGGTTAAGGACAGTATGCTGGATCGCGGAGAAGACGTAAACATGCTGTACAGAACAAATAAAAGAGCTAATGTAAAGGGCTTTCTTCTAAATAAATTAGATGAAAGCTTTAAAGATATAGAAGACGCTTATTTAAAATTCAATGAAGACCTGGCTAAGGGCAAATCTTTACCTCAGGGCACCGAATGGATCCTGGACAATTTTTATCTGATCGAATTGATCTATAAGGAATTAAAAATTGATCTGAAAAAAGAAGAGAGGATTGTATTGAGCATAATCGAGACCCATTCCCTGAAAGGATATCCCAGGGTGTACGCTTTAGCATTGGAATTGATATATCATTCGGCGGGAAATATTTCGGAAGAGATACTGATAGAGTTCGTAAATGGCTTTCAGAGAGAGGAGATATTGACCTTAGAGGAAATAACCAGGTTTTATACTGTTCTTACCCTAGGATTGATGGAATATATAAGAAATATCGTACTGAACCTTACAAAGATAAACAAGAGCTGGGAGGAAGTAGACAAAATTGATCTGTCTACTGAAAAAAAACTGGAAGAGATCATAGAAAACATACATGTCATGGATACTACAAAGATAGAGAGGCTGGTCAGGATAATAAGGGAGGATAGATGCGAATTTCAGCCTATATTGGAGGCCATCGACAGGAGGCTGGATTATGTACATAAGAGCATAAGGGAAATATTGGAGAAGGAGTATATGCTCCAATCCAAATATAAAGTATCCCTGGGTTATGGCATAAATTCCATAAGAAATATTTCCTCCCTCAATTGGGAGATGGTTTTCAAATCCGTATCCCTGGTGGAAAGGGTATATGAAAGAGATCCATTGGGTGTATACGAAAATATGGAGAATTATTCAAAAAACTATTACAGATATGAAACTCAGAGATTGGCAAATAAATTTGAAGTGCAGGAGATCTTCATATCTAAAAAGGTATTGGAATTTGCCGAAGAAGAGTGGGAAAAGGGGACCAGGGACAAGAGGGCACACATAGGGTATTACCTCATAGATGGAGGAAAGGATAAACTATTCGATTATTTCGGGCATGGCAATAGGGACACCAGTGTTTACTTAGGGAAATACGGCTATTATTATTTTCCCATCCTTTTGCTGTCCGTTTTTTTGACCTATCTCTTTGGCAGATACGCTTATAATAGGGGGAACTTATATTGGGGTATATCGGTCTTTATTGTAACATTTATCCCGCTGATGACAATTTCAATAGACATACTGAATTATTTTTATTTCAAAAGATACAGACCGAAGGTATTGCCCAAAATCAGCTACGGCCATGAGATACCTGAGGAGTTCTCCACTTTTGTTGTCATCCCTACCCTCCTGCCCGATGAAGACAGGGTGGAAGAACTGGCAGAAAATTTGGAGACATACTATCTATCCAATAAAGAAAAAAATATCTACTTCGGGATAGTGGGGGATTTTAAAGACGGGGACCAAAAAAATACGGAAAATGATAAGAAGATAATAGATAAAGGCTTAGAGGCCATAAGTGAATTAAATAAAAAATACAGCGAAGAAAAAGATATCTTTTATTTTTTTCACAGGGAGAGAGTATTTTCCGAGACCCAGGAAAAATGGATGGGTTGGGAGAGAAAGCGGGGGG
>CAYOGD010000100.1:0-5071 GCA_964403395.1 uncultured Alkaliphilus sp. | reverse complement strand
TTATCGAAGGTTTATCGGTGGACAATCCTGTAGAATTCAGCAATGATATCTGCAAGTTGATGATTTGATGATGTCATTCTGAGCATTCTCAGTCAAGCAACACAAATTTGTTTATTCTCTTCTTTCATACAAATTTGGTCCTGGCGGACACTCCTGTCATAAACCTAAATCAGGGTTGATGCTTGTTGCGTTTGACCTACCAACGATTGCCATGCAATCGGGTTAGGTCATAAGCGAAGAATCTAGCTTTTTAGCTTTTTACCCTATCTAAAAAGTTAGTACCTATAACTCCACCGATTATAAAGATAGAGCCTATGATATGGTAGTAAAATATTTCTTCTTTGAGGAATATGACACCTGCAACGATAGAGATAACAATTGCTAAATTTGAAAACACACTCATTTTAGATGCTTCTATTTTAGATAAAATATAATTGATGGACAGGGATGTGACTAAAAATGACAGCACACCCAGATAAATTATAGCTAGAATAAATTGAACATTTTTCAGTGGCAACAAAAATGCACCTATATTCCTGTCAACCAAATGTTTACTTATTGCTATGATATTAAAAAATATAAAACCGGCCAAGGACATGATAAAACTGATCTCTATTTTGGGAATGTCCTTGGCAAATACCTTTGCCAAGACCTGATATCCGGAAAGAGATAATGTAGATAGCAGCATGAGTGTTATGCCTTTTATACTGCTTATCTCAATTGATGAACCTTTCATCAGTGTGATGTATATTACACCTGCTACAGATATAACTATGGACATTTTTTGCAGCAGATTCGTCTTTTCATTTAACAAAGATGTTGCTAAAAACAGTGTAAATATTGGGGCAGAGCCCGATAATATGCCTGCCTCCGAGGAGGTCGCATATTGCAGCCCAAAGGTTTGAAAGGCGAAAAACCCTATAGGGTACAGCAGAGCCAGTGGAATTATTTTTTTAATTTTTTCTGCAGTAAAATTTAATTTAATCATTTTAAACAACACAGGTATCAATATCGATATAAACGCCGCAGTAAACCTATAGGCCAATATATCTAAGGGTTTAGCGGTAAATAGTGCTATTTTGGTAAACAAAAAAGAAAGGCCTGTGAGAACGGCATACAATGCAGCCGCAACATAAACTAATCCTTTGCCATTATCATTATTATTCATAGGGATTGCCCCCTTTCATCTATTATATAATTTTTATTATTTTACATATCTTTTTTAGTATATCTATTTTGCATTATATAATCAAGCGGTCAGGGCAACATATGGAGATGGTGTAGAATTATGGTGTTATTTTTTTATTAAATATTTGGATTGCCCGTTTATATATGTTAAAATCCCATTATAAAGGTATAATTTTCACATGGGGGCGAAAAAATGTATGACTGTCATATTCACACGAATTTCTCTTCGGATGCTACAATGGATATAAAAGATGCGATCAGAATCTCGGAAGAGTTGGGCCTGGGCCTTATAATAACTGACCATATGGACTATAAACATCATGTACCCGGCGAATTCATATTTGATCCTGACGAATATTTTAGCGAATATCAAGTGTATAGGAATGAAAGGCTCCTCCTTGGTGTTGAAATAGGTTTTAGGGATGATTCCCTTGAGGAGATTGAAGAACTCAAAAATAATTACCCATTTGATTTCATCATAGGTGCTATTCATGTTGTCAACGGAATGGATATTTATTATAAAGATTTTTATGAAGGAAAAAGCAAGAGACAAGCCTATGAGGAATACTTGAACAATATGCTCAGGCTTGTCAAACATCACGATTTTTTTGATTCTTTGGCACATATGGATTATATAACAAGATATTCCGTATATGAGGATAGGGGGCTATATTATAGGGACTTTCCCGATTTAATAGATGCGATTCTCAAGGAGCTTTCCGATACCGATAAAGCGCTTGAAATAAATACAAGATGGATCCATGATAAAAGCACCGTAAATAATTTTATCGAAATTCTCAAGAGGTTTAAGGAGCTTGGAGGGAGGTATACCACTATAGGATCCGATGCCCACAGGCCGGAAGATATAGGTGTAAACTTTGGGATAGCTAAAGAAATTGTTCGTGTATGTGATTTACAACCTGTGTATTATAAAGAAAGAAAACCTCATTATATAGATATAAAATAGAATTTCCATTGACAAAAAAACTGTTTTTACTTGTAAGTGGGCGTATAATTATGATATCATTATATGATATCATTAATAGAACAGTCGAACCTCATCTCAAATTTAAAAACATTATAATGTAATTGATATCGCTGAATTCTGTAAAGAAGCGGGGGAACCATTTTTTTGGGGTGAATCCTATTTTAGGATGGGCTACCTTTAGTCCTAATCCGGCAGCTAACTTCGTAAGCGTAAAAGGGGAAAATGTTTATGTTTATGCTTAGGCTATGGGACCCCATGGCCTTTTTTAATCCTGAATTTAAAATCAGGATATAATCATTATTTAGAGCAGCGATTTTTCGAAAATGTTAAAATAATTATAGTCCTTGGAAAATAAAGCAAATATTGCGATTATTCTGCAATTTGAAACTTTTATAAAATAACTTGCAGATTATACTTGTATTTCAAAATGACATGTGTTAAAATATTCTTTATTAAACAACCACACACTAGTCAGAAACTCATAGTGGGTTGAATCGGGAAAAACAGACCATGTTTAATTAATGCAAGATGCGACACACTATATTTCATATTTAAAAGGAGGGGCTATAATGAAATACGATGTTATCGATGTTTCAGAACCAAATTTGTACAAGGAGACTTTTCCTTACAATGAAATACCGAAAATTAAGTTTAACAATATTCAGGTGCCTATGGAATTGCCGGAAGATATATGGATAACCGATACTACATTCAGAGACGGACAACAATCAATGACGGCAATGACCACGGAGCAAATGGTAAAAATTTATGATTTGCTTCACAAACTTGACAATGGTTCGGGAATCATAAGACAGACCGAATTTTTCCTGTATGATGAAAAAGACAGGAATGCAGTATATGAATGTATAAGCAGGGGCTATGATTTTCCGGAAGTGACTTCATGGATAAGAGCGCTTAAAAAAGATTTTGAATTAGTCAAAGAAATGGGCGTAAAAGAGACAGGAATATTGATGAGCTGTTCTGATTATCATATATTTAATAAACTTGGAAAAACAAGAAAAGAAGCCATGGCAATGTACTTAGATATAGCTTCAAGCGCATTGGAAAACGGGATCACCCCAAGATGCCATTTTGAAGACCTTACAAGGGCGGATTTTTACGGGTTTGTTGTACCTTTAGCAAGGAACCTGATGGAATTGGCAAAACAGGCGGATGCAAAGGTCAAGATAAGGGCATGTGATACCTTAGGCCTTGGCGTGGCTCATAATGGGGTGGAATTACCCAGATCGGTGCCTGCACTCATACATGGCCTAAGAAATGATGCGGGAGTACCGTCCGAATGTATAGAATGGCACGGGCATAATGATTATTATGTTGTAGTGTCCAACTCGGCAACCTGCTGGCTATATGGGGGATCCTCAGTTAATGCCACTATATTTGGAGTAGGTGAAAGAGTAGGCAACTGCCCTCTTGAAGCTATGATCATAGAATATGGGCAGTTAAAAGGCAATATCAAAGATGTGGATTTGAAAGTGATCAGTGAACTAGCCGAACTTTTCGAAGGCGAATTAAATTATAAAATTCCGCCTAAGACACCTTTTGTAGGTACGGATTTTAACGTGACAAAAGCCGGAATTCACGCAGACGGTTTACTGAAAGATGAGGAAATATATAATAGTTTTGATACGGGTAAGATACTTGGGAGGCCGCCTTTGGTGATTATCAATAATTATTCGGGTATGGCGGGTATCGCATATTTTATAAACAGTTACTTTAATAAGCAGGAGGACGAAAAGCTTACAAAAGATGATGAAAGATTATTCCCTATCAAAGAGTGGATAGATCAACAATATGAGGATGGAAGAACTACCAATATTTCAATAGGGGAGATGATTGAAATCTCAAGTGAGCTTATATAAATATCGAATGTTATACATTTTGTTGAATGTATGACTATTTGTATATATTTTATAAACATATGAATCATTGCATAAAAATTTCTTCGATAAAACATAGAAGATATAGAGAATATGCAGAAATTTTAATTTAGGAAGAGGTGCCTTTTTGTGGGATTGACTTTGACGGAAAAAATATTAAGAAATCATTTAGTTAGCGGTGAATACGGTATTGATGACGAAATAGGGATAAGAATAGATCAAACATTGACACAGGACTCAACAGGTACTATGGCATATTTACAATTTGAAGCTATGAATATAGATAGAGTAAAAACAAAATTGTCCGTAGCTTATATAGATCACAATATGTTACAGTCAGGCCCTGAAAATGCGGACGATCATCTATATATTCAAACTGTTGCAAAAAAATACGGGATATATTTCTCAAAACCCGGTAATGGGATATGTCATCAGGTGCATTTGGAAAGGTTTGGAGTGCCGGGTGATACATTGCTCGGTTCCGACAGCCATACACCGACTTGTGGTGGGCTCGGTATGATTGCCATAGGTGCAGGCGGTTTAGATGTGGCCGTAGCCATGGCGGGGGGAGAATATTTTATAGAAACCCCTAAAATTGTTAAGGTGAATTTGAGAGGAAAGTTAAAAAAATATACCGGTGCTAAGGATATAATCTTGGAGGTATTGCGGAGATGTACGGTTGCAGGCGGTGTAAACAAAATATTTGAGTATGCCGGAGAGGGCATAAAACACCTGTCGGTGCCGGAAAGAGGTACAATAACCAATATGGGTGCGGAACTTGGGGCCACAACTTCAATTTTTCCATCTGATGAAAATACACTGGCCTTTTTAAAGGCACAGGGTAGAGAAAAAGATTATATACCGTTATCGGCGGATGAAGATGCCGTCTATGATGAGATCATAGACATAGATCTGGATAAATTGGAACCGATGATTGCCTGTCCTCATTCTCCGGATGCTGTGGTTCCCGCCAGGGAAGTGAGGGGTACCAAACTTA
>CAYOGD010000099.1:0-5094 GCA_964403395.1 uncultured Alkaliphilus sp. | reverse complement strand
GGATCAGTCGTATATATCCCGTCTACATCCGTATATATTTCACATTTTTTTGCGTTAACCGCAGCTGCCAAGGCCACAGCTGTGGTGTCGGAGCCGCCTCTTCCCAATGTCACTATATCACCGTCACTGTTTTCACCTTGAAACCCTGCAACTATTACAATATTATCCTTAGATAATTCACCTTTTAACCTCTTTGTGTCTATATTGCCTATACGTGCGTTACTATAATCACTATACACTAATATGCCGCATTGAGAGCCCGTCAATGAAATTGCATTATAACCCATACATTGAATCGCAATAGCTAATAAAGACATAGACATTTGTTCGCCTGTCGATAGGAGCATATCCATTTCTCTCGGTGCAGGCTCTGTGCATATTTCACCGGCCATACTTATTAGATTGTCTGTGGTTTTTCCCATTGCTGAAACTACTACAATCAATGAATTCCCTGATAGCTTAGTTTTAACAATACGTTTTGCAACATTTTTAATTTTATCTATGGTTTCCAAAGATGAACCGCCATATTTTTGTACAATAATGTCCTCCATAATATAATCCCCCCAATTAAGAACTAAACTATACGACCAACTCATTAAAACTCTTTAAACTTAGTTCTCGAATAAAATAATAACTTTCGGAATCTATTTTAGCATAGCAGGACCTATTTTTTATTTCCAAGTTTTTTATTAATTCTTTAACTCTCTGTCTGCTTATATTTTGCAATATCAAAATTAAATTCCCTTTTTCTCTGATGAACTTGTATTTCAATTCATATTTATCTATAGCCTTTAAAATAAAATCCGATTCTTTCTGGCTTTTCAGAGAAATTCTAAGATAGTAATTACTCAATACCTCGGGTGTATTAGCCGGCTTTTCTTTTTTTTCTATATCAATGTGGTTTAACTCTCCATTTATTATGTCTATAATATCTGTAACTACGGCATTTCCGGTCGGATTTTTCCCGGCACCCTGACCATAAAATTGTAGATTTCCTACTATATCCCCATCAATAGATACAATATTAAAAGCGTCGTTTACATTAGCCATAGTGGAATTTGTATTCAATAGCACAGGTTCTACGGAAGCATCAAAATCCAAATCGTTAGAATATGCACTGCCTATCAATTTTACCGTCAATCCTAATTTTTTGAAAAAATCAATATCCAATGCGGAGATGGAAGTTATCCCTCTACAATCAACATCTTCAAAAGCCACATTATAACCAAAGGCTATGGACGATAAAATAGATATTTTCCTTGCCGCATCATAACCTTCGATATCATCGGTGGGATCAGCCTCAGCAAATCCTACATCCTGTGCTAAGGTTAAAGCCTCTTTAAAATCTAAACCCTCTTCTATCATTTTAGATAAAATAAAGTTAGTTGTTCCATTTAATATGCCTTTTATTTCTTTTATTTCATTGATTTTTATTAGTTCCTTTAAAGGTTTGATTATTGGAATTCCGCCGGCCACACTGGCCTCAAATAAAATTCCTTTATTGTTCTTTTTAGCTAAGTTGGTTAAACCTAACAAATCGTGAGATAGAACGGCTTTATTAGCCGTTACTACGTGTTTCCCATTCTCTAATGCCCTCGTTATATATGTATGAGCAGGTTCAATTCCACCTATCAACTCAACAACTATATCAATATCAGGGTCTTCCAGTATATCTGATGGATTATCTGTCAATATTTTGCTATCAACCGTAGAATCTCTATCTTTTTCTAAATCACTAACCAATATCTTAGAAATTTCGATAGCTTTTTTAGTTTGTTCTTCTATAACAGACTTTTTATCTAAAAGTATTTCGCATACTCCCAATCCTACGGTTCCAAGACCGAGTAATCCAATTTTTATCATCATAAATCATCCTTTCCCTTTGTTGTCTAATAAAAAACACTTGTATTTCTATGAAAAACATTATATCATATAATATACCAGAATCAATATAAGAATTATACCTTTTTTAAAAAAATTTTTTAAATCTAACCTTCTGGAGGGGAAATAACATGCAAGATATAGTATATGACAGTACAAGGGGAGAAGATCTCAACGTTTCTTCCATAAACGCCCTTATTAAAGGTATCGCTAATGATGGAGGGTTATATGTACCTACACATTTTTATGATATTGTTGATTTCAATCAGATAACAAATTCGGATTATAAGCATCTAGCTTATAAAATTATTAAATATTATTTCCCCGAATTTTCTGAAGAAGAGGTCTTGAGCTACATAAAAAGTGCATATGATGATAAATTTGATACACCTCAAATGACACCTGTAATAAACAAGGCCGGTGTTTATTTTTTAGAGCTGTTTCATGGACCCACCCTGGCATTTAAAGATATGGCACTCACATTATTACCCCATCTGTTGATGGGTGCCAATAAAAAAAGTAACAGTTCTTTTGAAATAGTAATACTTGCTGCCACATCCGGTGACACGGGAAAGGCAGCCCTTGAGGCCTTTAAAAATATAAAAGGTACTAAAATAATTGTATTATATCCATCAGAGGGTGTCAGTGAAATTCAAAAAAGGCAAATGATAACTCAGGAAGGAAATAATGTATCTGTAATTGCCATAAAAGGATGTTTCGATGATGCTCAAAACGCTGTCAAACAAATATTTGCCGATAAAGAGTTCAATAGTATTGCAAAAGATAAAGGTTATATTTTGTCTTCTGCAAACTCAATAAATATAGGAAGATTGATACCGCAAACAATATATTATTTTTATGCTTATTTGCAGATGTTAAAGGCCCAAGAGTTAACTGCAGGAGAAAAAGTAAATATAGTTGTACCGACAGGTAACTTTGGAAATATATTAGCTGCTTATTATTGCACTAAAATGGGGTTGCCTGTAAACAAGTTAATATGTGCTTCAAATGAAAATAATGTACTCTACGATTTTTTTAAAACCGGTGTATATGATAAAAGAAGAATCCTGAAACCGACCATATCACCATCTATGGATATAATTATTTCCAGCAATCTTGAAAGGCTCCTATACGATATGAGCAATAGAAATGCAATATCGATTAAGAATATGATGAAGGATCTGAATGAAAAAGGATATTATGAAACTTCCGATAGGTTAAAAGATAATATGAAAATTTTTTATGGAGGTTATGCCAATGAATCCGATACACTTATAACCATAGGTGATATATACAATGAAGACAATTATTTAATAGATACACATACGGCCGTTGCATACTCGGTATATAAAAACTATTTAAATGCGACGGGGGATAATACTAAAACAATAATAGCTTCTACTGCCAGCCCTTTTAAATTTACTAGAAGTGTATGTGATGCTCTAAGAATAAATACAGAGGGTGCAACAGATTTTGAATTAATTAAACTGCTTTCTAAAAAAACCGGTATACCGATACCGGCTCCTATACACAATATTGAAACCAAACCAATTCTGCATGATACATTATGTGAAAAAGATGATATTAAAAATACAATCAAAAATATTTTAGAAATCTAGGTGATACTCTATGATAAAAATAACAGTGCCCGCAACTACAGCAAATATAGGACCCGGTTTCGATTGTTTGGGAATGGCCTTAAATTTATATACTGATGTTATATTTGAAGAAATAGAGAGAGGCCTAATAATCAAAGGTTGTCATCCCGAATATCAAAATGAAAATAATTTAATATATCAATCCATGCTAAAAATATTTGAAATGGCGAAATATAATCCTAAAGGTATAAAAATTACTATAGATAGTAATATACCGGTATCCAGGGGGCTGGGAAGCAGTGCTGCTTGTATATTGGCCGGTATAATGGGCGCTAACGAAATGGCTGATGCCCGACTGACAAAATCACAAATATTAAAGATCGCTACACAAATAGAAGGCCATCCTGATAATATCGCACCCGCTTTATTTGGCGGAATGATTGTATCGGTCTATGATGATAACGAGGTATATTTCAGTAAAATACCTCTAAATGATTCTGTTGATTTTTATGCCCTGATACCGGATTTCACACTCTCGACTTCCGAAGCACGATCAGTGCTTCCGAGCCAGATTCCCTTTAAAGACGCTACTTTTAATATAGGCCGTGTCGCATTGATGATGGCATCTTTCTTTAGCGGTAATTTGGATCTATTAAATGTTTCTATAAAGGATAAATTACATCAGGGATACAGAGGGGCCTTAATTTATGAATATGATACCATAATGGAAGGACTCAATAAGTTACAAGTAAGGGGAGCCTTTTTAAGCGGTGCCGGGCCTACAATAATAGCTATTACAGACAAAAATGAAACTGTAATAGAGTCCGCCATTGAAAATATGGTAAAAAACTTAAAAAAACATTGGACATTTAAAAAGCTTTGTACAGAAGTTAATGGAGCTATTGTTACAAGGGGGTAGATTAATAAATGGGAAACAGTAGTTTTTTAATAATAGACAAAGAAATATTGCCTGATATATTTGAAAAAGTTGTCGAAGCAAAAGAATTATTAAAAAGGGGAAAAGTTAAAAGTGTGACAGAAGCCGTGAGAGAAGTGGGAATCAGTAGAAGTGCATTTTACAAATATAAGGATTATGTACATTCTCTTACAGACGGGCCTGTTGGAAGAAAAGTTGCACTATCTTTCCTACTGAGCCATAAAACCGGGGTGTTATCTAATGTATTACAGATAATATCTCGTAATAATTGTAATATTCTTACTATTAATCAGGAACCACCTGTCAACAATATCGCTAGTGTAAATATGGTATTTGATATCACTCATATCGATAAAAAAATAGAAACCATGATTTGCGAAATAGAAACCGTTGAAGGTGTAGAAAGACTGGAGCTCGTCGCAATGGAATAATAGATGATAAAAGAAACGGTTATAAAGTAATGACCTTTATAACCGTTTTTATTTGGCTTCAAGATATTGCACCTGGCAAGGGGACGCTTCACCTGGCAAGGGGACGTTTTGTTTGCCACCCCCACCTGGCAAGGGGACGTTTTGTTTGCCACCCCTGCCATGCAATGCACCCCTGTCATGTATTCTTATAAGTTATATTGAACCAGGTCTTGGTTTATTTACTGATATCTTTATAATCTTTCATAAA
>CAYOGD010000098.1:0-5136 GCA_964403395.1 uncultured Alkaliphilus sp. | reverse complement strand
TCTCATCAATCCTAATTTATTATTCAATTATATTGCTTTTTCCGGTTTGTCCTTTATTTTTTCATATTTAGTTGTTTATAGAAGGGCTCCTGTTGATTCTCCGAATAAACCCATTCGTAAAAAGGAAAAAATAAGGAGTCTGAGGATAAACGCATTTATTACTCTGACAATTTATTTTATTGCTGTAGCTGTTCTTTACTATTTATCGGAGAAGGATTTGAGTTTTTCAGGATATGCGATGAGTGTCACTATGGCTGTATTGTGGCAGACTTTCATGTTGACTGAATCCGGACATAAACTCATGCAGGTGATCGATCGGAAAATGGTCGATTTCTGATAAAAAAAGGAGGTGGGTTGTTTGAGACTTAAACTCCTAACAGTCGTTTCTGTTATTGCTACGCTCTTTGCAACTCTGGTTGCATCCTCCGCCTGTTTCTGGTGGTCATATCAACCGGAAGAGCCACAGTTATTGCAAGACAGATAGGACTACATTGAGAGGGATCAAATTTGATCTCTCTCTCAACCTATATTAATAAACGAAGGGAGCATGGCCTCCATTGAAGGATATAGATGATTCAAGGCAATCGAGTACCTGCTTCCAAAGTATAAGAATGGGGGAGGGAGTTTGTTAAAGATACCTTTTATTTCCGGTTCCGGTGTTTTATGTAACTAATTGGAAATTATCATGGGTTTTTTAGTTAGATATTGTCATAATATACTGCTAAGAGCAATTCATTTGGGTTGTTCTTTTGTTTTTTCTATAATTCGACAAAATAAGTTAGATTATGTCAAAGGATATAAAAGAAAAAAGTAGAAAGATATAATAAGTAAAATTTAGGGGTTAATGAGTCGAAAACGGTGTTTTAGGGATAATAGGCCTTGAAGAAAAAATATTATTTAAAAAAATAGTAACCTATTCAGAAGCAGAGTTGAAAAATTTTTGAGAATTTAGAGGCCTAAACAGTCGGAGAGGGGGAAAAATAATCACAGATAGAAAATAAACAAAGGGGAAGGAGGGTGCCCGGTTTTGACAAGAAAAAAAGGAGTATACGCGATAAAGAACCGTACTGATATTATTCAGTATAATTTTAAGTGCCGGGAATTGTGATGGATACCAAGAAAAATTTAAATACCGACAGTGTTGACAGTTCTTTAGAAAAACATGAGATATTAAAGGCAATTATAAATAGTATGGAATCGGAAATATGGATTTCCGATGGGAAGGGAAATATAATTTTATTAAATTCCAGCGCTCAAAAAGGGATTGGGCTGGATAACGCGGGCAAGAATGTGCTTGAAATAGTGAATGAATTAGAGATATCCGAAATTGATGGCAGCAAACTCTTGCCTGAAAACATACCAATATTTAAGGCTTTAAAAGGCGAGACGGTAAAAGGAGAAAAAATAATACATCATTTTAAAACCGGTGAATTAAGATATAGGGGATATACATGTTCACCCATAAGAGATAGAAATGGGGAGATTATAGGGGCGGTTTCCATATCCAAAGATATTTCCGATAAAAAAAAGGTTGAACAGGAATTGCTGGAGGCACATAATAAATATCAAGCTGTTTTTGAAAATGCCCAGGAGGGTATAGTGTATAAAAATATTCAAACAGGAAGTTTCCAGTGTAACCAAAGTTTTGCCGATATGTTGGGATATTCTAAAGAGGATATCTGTTGGATGAAATTTAAAGATGTCGTCCTTGACGCAGGCAATCATGAAAATAGACATGCTTATGCTACTCTTACCGAGGGTTTTAGTATAAGCGGAGAGACCGGATTACTGCATAAAAACGGTTCAGAGTTATGGGTTTTGTATAATGCAACCCCTGTATTCAATACCGGAGGAGAACATATTGCAAATTTTGCTATGTTTACAGATATAACTGCCCGAAAGGCCATGGAGAGAAATTTAAAAGAAAGTAAAAAACGTGCTCTAGATCTGGTGAGAAAATTGAGAGAAAGCCATAGGCATAGAAATGAGTTTCTTTCCGCTCTTTCTCATGAACTCAGAAATCCTCTGGCAACCATAATGATGGGGCTTGCCCTGTTCGAACAGGTGTACCTGGATAAAGAACAGGAACAGAAGATCAGAGGGATGATAGCTAGGCAGGCGGGGCAACTTTCAAGGCTGGTAGATGATCTTCTTGATATGACCCGTATAGAACAGAACAGATTTGAATTAAAAAAAAGTCTCCTTGAGCTCAATAAAATGATAGAACATATATCCCTGGATGATCAGCCATTGTTCAACGAAAAAAGAATTACACTGGAAACAAGGGTTACATCGGAAAAAATTTATATTGTAGGGGATTCGGTAAGATTGACTCAAGTTATAGAAAATTTGCTTCATAATGCATCAAAATTTACACCTAAGGATGGAAAGGTTACATTCATATTAGATAAGGATCAGGAAGCAGGGAAAGCTATAATCTCTGTAACGGATACGGGGGAAGGAATCCTGCCTGAGCAGCTGGAGGAGGTTTTTAAACCCTTTGTGCGGATTGACCATAGCTATGATAAAAATATAGCAGGGTTGGGCGTAGGGCTGTTTGTTGTAAAAAAAATAATAAATAAACATGGGGGGGACATAGAAGCGTTGAGTGAGGGGCCCGGGAAGGGAACCGAATTTATTATAAGGCTTCCTTTAATAGATTATTAGAAAACAAAATGGGGTGAGATAGGAAATGATAGTGGTAATAGACGATAATAAGGACCTTACACATATTACATGTCAATTTCTCAACGCTCTAGGATATGATACAGTGGGGGCATATAGCGGGAGGGAAGGCATAAAAAAGGCGAAAGAACTAAAGCCTAAAGTTATATTATGTGATATAGGGATGGAAGGTATGAACGGACATGATGTGGCCAGGTACATACGGGAGGATGAAAGTTTAAAAAACACATGTTTAATTGCTATTTCAGGTTATTCGACCGAAAAAGATATAAAACTTTCGATTGCTGCGGGCTTTGATAGGCATTTTTCTAAACCTGTTGATTTAAAGATATTAAAAGATATGTTGGATGAGGTTTGTGAGCGGACATAGGATAAATAAAACTTTTGTATGATATACATATTGATGTAAAAAGGTGCAGAAATAATTGACATACAAATTAAAATATGATATATATAAAAATAGTTAGCACTCAACTTAGTTGAGTGCTAATAAAATCAAAGAGGACTACGGGTTCAGGTTTATAGAGGTTCGTTTACTTGAAATAAGTAAATTTCTCAAGCCCGGTTGAAAGGAGAGATTTGTTTGGCAGTAAAAGAATTCAAAACAGAATCTAAAAGATTGTTAGATTTAGTGATCAATTCAATCTACACCCATAAAGAAATATTTTTGAGGGAATTAATTTCAAATGCCAGCGATGCTATCGATAAAATATACTACAGGGCATTGACTGACGAAAATTTACAATTTAATAAAGACGATTACTATATAAAAATTATTTCTGATTATGATAACAGGACATTGAAAATTATCGACACAGGTATAGGAATGACCAGGGAGGAATTAGAAGACAATTTAGGAATCATAGCGAAGAGCGGGACCTTAGCATTTAAAGAGGAAATAGAAATAGAGGATGGTTATGATATAATAGGGCAATTTGGCGTAGGCTTTTACTCTGCATTCATGGTAGCGGATGTAGTCACTGTGATAAGCAGATCCTTGGATAGTGAGCAGGGGTATAAATGGGAATCTAGGGGGATTGACGGATATACTATTGAAGAGTGGGATAAGGATACTGTAGGTACGGAAATTATTTTAAAAATTAAAGAGAGTAGTGAAGATGAGGATTATGATGAATTTTTAAGGGAATACAGACTGGAAACCATCATAAAAAAATATTCTGATTTCATCAGGTACCCGATAAAAATGGATATCACTAAATCCAGATTAAAAGAAGGCACCGAAGATGAATATGAAAATTATACAGAAGAAGATATAATCAATAGCATGGTGCCTATTTGGAGAAAAAATAAGAATGAGCTTACGGAAGAAGATTATACCAATTTTTATTTTGAAAAGAGATATGGATTTGACAAACCGATCAAACATATTCATATAAGCGCCGATGGCGCTGTGAGGTACAATGCGATTTTATTTATTCCGGAGCAAATTCCTTTTAACTATTATACGGTAGAATATGAAAAAGGGTTGGAATTATATTCTAGCAGTGTGCTTATTATGAATAAATGCCCGGATTTAATTCCGGATTATTTTAGTTTTGTAAAAGGAATGGTGGATTCTGAGGACCTGTCTCTAAATATTTCCAGGGAGATGTTGCAGCATGATAGGCAGCTCAAGTTGATTGCAAGGAATATTAAAAATAGAATTAAAAGTGAATTATTAAATTTACTGAAAACGGATAGAGAAAAATATGAACAATTCTATGATTTCTTTGGCAGACAGTTAAAATACGGAATATACAGGGATTATGGAAGCAATAAGGAGATATTGCAAGATTTGTTGATGTTCTATTCCTCAAAAGAAAAGCAAATGGTAACCTTGGGCGAGTATATCCTGAAGATGAAAGAAGAACAGAAATACATATACTATGCTACGGGCGAATCTAACGAGAAGATAGCTGCTCTGCCACAAACGGAGCTACTGTCGGACAAAGGGTTTGAAATTCTTTATCTGACAGATGACGTAGATGAGTTTGCATTAAAGGTATTGGAGTCTTATGAGGAAAAAGAATTTAGATCCGTGTCCGGCAAAGATCTAGGCATTGAGGATATAAAAGATGAAGATGAAGAGGATGCTGAAAAAGATATCAACAAAGAATTATTTGAAAAGATGAAAAATATATTATCTGATGAAGTAAAAGATGTGAGAGTTTCCAAGAGACTGAAATCCCACCCCGTATGTTTGATAAATGAAGGTGAAATTTCAATTGAAATGGAAAAGGTATTGAGAACTATGCCCGATAATCCGAATATTACGGCGGAAAAAGTACTGGAGATAAATGAGGAGCATGATGTATTTAAGGCATTGAAAGAAGCATATAAAAGTGATGAGGATAAATTTACCCTGTTCACTAAATTGCTCTATAATCAAGCCCTGCTTATCGAAGGTTTATCGGTGGACAATCCTGTAGAATTCAGCAATGATATCTGCAA
>CAYOGD010000097.1:0-5194 GCA_964403395.1 uncultured Alkaliphilus sp. | reverse complement strand
CTCTATATTCGGAGACGGAAGGTTTATTTTTTGTTGTATGGGCGGACTCGCGTGTCTCAAATGTAGGGGCGGATTCGCGTGTTTCAAATGTAGGGGCGGACCTGTGTGTCCGCCCAAAGGTAAGAACGGACCCATGTGTCCGCCCAATAACAAATCGGTGGATCAAGGGCGTAGGGGTGGACCCGTGTGTCCGCCCAAAGGCAAAAGCAGACCCGTGTGTTTTAAATGTAGGGGCAGACCCATGTGTCTGCCCGAAATTAAGATAAGGTTTCAACAAAGGAGCTGAAAAAATGAAACAATACAATCCAAAAGAGATAGAGAACAAATGGCAACAAATCTGGGAAACCGAGGGGGCCTTCCATGCCTCAAACGATAAAAACAAAGAAAAATATTATGCTTTGATAGAGTTCCCGTACCCATCGGGAGAAGGCCTGCATGTGGGGCACCCCCGTCCATATACGGCCCTCGATATTATCGCAAGAAAGAGAAGGCTACAGGGTTATAATGTTCTTTATCCCATAGGTTGGGATGCTTTCGGGTTGCCGACGGAGAATTATGCCGTGCAAAATAAAATCCATCCTGCGACAGTTACAAAAGATAATGTTGTCAGATTTAAGAAACAACTGCAGATGCTCGGTTTATCTTTTGATTGGTCGAGAGAAATAAACACCACAGACCCCAAATATTATAAGTGGACACAGTGGATATTTCTGAAACTCTATGAAAAAGGATTGGCCTATAAAACGGAGATGGCAATCAATTGGTGCCCCAGTTGCAAGATCGGGCTTGCAAACGAAGAGGTTGTAAACGGCGGTTGTGAAAGATGCGGAGCCGAGGTTGTCAGAAGGCAAAAAAGCCAATGGATGCTCAAGATTACGGAATATGCGGAAAGGCTCCTGAATGACTTGGACATAGTGGATTATATAGACAGGGTAAAGATTCAGCAGACAAATTGGATAGGCAGATCTGAGGGTATGGAGGTGGATTTTAAAATCACCGGCGGTAAAAAAATAACCGTGTATACGACGAGGCCGGATACATTGTTCGGTGCTACATACATGGTAATTTCGCCCGAACATCCGTATATTGAAGAACTGGCGGAGCATATTGAAAATATGGACGAGCTCATTCATTACAGGGAGGAAGCGAGCAAGAAATCGGAATTTGAAAGAACCGAGCTTGCAAAAGATAAAACCGGAGTCAAAATCGAAGGCGTAGAAGCCACAAATCCTGCAAGCGGGCAGAGTATACCTATTTTTATCTCCGATTACGTGTTGATGTCTTACGGAACGGGAGCTATAATGGCCGTGCCCGGGCATGATACCAGGGATTGGGAATTTGCCAGAGAGTTTGGGCTTCCTATCATAGAAGTGGTTTCCGGGGGAAATATAGACGAAGAGGCTTATACGGATACGGAAGAAGGTATGATAGTCAATTCCGATTTTATAAACGGATTGGAAGTAAAAGATGCCATAGCGAAGATGAATAAATGGCTGGAAGATAAAGGCCTGGGAACACCGAAGGTGAATTATAAGCTCAGGGATTGGGTGTTTTCACGCCAGAGGTACTGGGGAGAACCTATTCCGCTCATCTATTGCAAAGACTGCGGTTGGGTGCCTGTGCCGGAAGATGAATTGCCCGTAGTGCTGCCCGAGGTGGAGAGTTACGAGCCGACGGACAGCGGAGAATCGCCTTTGGCCAATGTCAGGGAATGGGTGGAAACCACCTGCCCGAAATGCGGTGGATATGCCGAAAGAGAGACGGATACAATGCCTAACTGGGCAGGGTCATCCTGGTATTTTTTGAGGTACACGGATCCATATAATGACGAAGAATTGGCAAGCAGGGAAAATCTTGATTATTGGCTGCCTGTCAATTGGTACAACGGCGGTATGGAGCATACCACCCTGCATCTGTTATATTCAAGATTCTGGCATAAGTTTTTATACGATTGTGGGATTGTTCCCACCTCGGAGCCCTATGCAAAGCGCACATCCCACGGAATGATTTTGGGCGAGAATAACGACAAGATGTCAAAATCCAGGGGTAATGTTATCAATCCTGACGATGTGGTCGATGAATTCGGTGCGGATACATTGAGGATGTATGAGATGTTTATCGGGGATTTTGAAAAGAGCGTGCCTTGGTCACAGGACGGAGTGAGGGGTTGCAGAAGATTTCTGGAGAGAGTTTGGAGATTGCAGGAGATATTGGTGGACAGCGATAATATAACCGATAAATTGGAAACCAATATTCACAAGACAATCAAGAAGGTCAGCGAGGATTACGATCATATGAAATTCAATACGGCGATTGCAAGTATGATGACTCTTGTAAATGATATTTATGATCATGGAAGCACAACAAAAGGTGATATAAAAATACTGTTGACATTATTAAATCCCGTTTCTCCTCATATTACGGAGGAACTGTGGCAGATACTGGGTTTTGAGGGTATGCTGTATAACAAAGCTACATGGCCGGTATGGGATGAAGCGAAGACGATAGACGAAGTCGTGGAAATTGCGATCCAGATAAACGGGAAATTAAGGGGGCAGATGATGATTTCTGCAGATGCTACTGCAGAGCAGGTCAAAGAACAGTTTGAAGGCGATGAAAAGCTTGTCGGTTTTATAGATGGCAAACAGATTATAAAAGAGATTTACGTTCCCGGCAGAATTTATAATGTAGTGGTTAAATAACAAAGAAAAAATAACCATCCTGTATTGTTTGCAGGATGGTTATAATTGATTAAACTGTTTTAATGGTAATCGTATTTATGTGAAACAATTACTTCTGTTGATTATTACATTACTAAAAAGCGCAATGCAAACAGTTAAACTAAAAATTTTCGTGTTAAAGTCGGTAAAATAAGGTATAATTAATTATAGAAGGGCAGTTCAAATGTCTAAATTGAGAGGAAGAAGACCATGAACAAATTAGGCCATAAGGTGGCGAACCCCACAAACATTGGTGGGCAGGCGGTGATCGAGGGAGTAATGATGAAAGGGCCCAAGGATATCGCTATAGCTGTTCGGGCACCTGATAATGAAATAGTAGTAAAAAAAGAACCTGTAGAGGGAATAATAACAAAATATAAATTAAACAAAATACCCTTTCTGAGGGGAGGATTGGCGCTTATTGATGCCATGGTACTTGGGGTCAGATCTTTAAACTATGCTGCGGATATTGCAATGCCGGAGGAAGATTCGGACGAAGAACTTGGCAGATTTGAAGCATTTTTACAAAGAATATTCGGAGATAAACTGATAGATGTAGTGATGTATTTTTCCATATTTATAGCACTTTTGATATCCATCGGTGTATTTATTTTAGGGCCTACATTGTTGGCGGGCGCATTCAAAAAAGTGATTCAAAGCACGGCGGTATTAAACTTGATAGAAGGTGCTTTGCGTTTAACCTTGTTCATATTATATGTCTTTGCAATCTCCAGGATGGAGGAGATACGCAGGGTTTTCCAGTACCATGGGGCGGAACATAAAACCATCTATTGTTACGAGAACAGGGAAGACTTAAATGTAGAAAATGTAAGAAAATATTCGACCCTTCATCCAAGATGCGGCACAAGTTTCCTTTTCATAGTTATGATGGTGAGCATGATATTATTTTCGATGATTTCCTGGAAAGATCCCATCAGCAGGATGTTAATCAGATTGGCGCTGCTTCCGGTGGTTGCAGGGATATCCTACGAGATCATCAGGATTGCCGGCAAAAGCCAGTCTGCATTTATGGATATAGTCAGTTATCCGGGGATGATGATACAAAAATTGACGACTTTAGAGCCGGATGACAGTCAAATAGAGGTAGCCATAGAAGCCTTAAAAAATGTTCTGGTAGAAAATGGGGATGAAGCCCTATGGTAACAATCGGCCGGCTATTGAGGGAGGGTGCAAAAAAGCTGATGGAAGCAGATATATCCACTCCCGGCCTCGATGCGGAAGTTTTGTTATATAATTTATTAGGCGTAGAACGATTTTATCTTCATATGCACAAAGAGAAAGAGGTTTCTGAGGAGATACAAAAAAAATTTCGGATTGGAATAGAAAAAAGAGCAAAACATATGCCTATACAGTACATTGTAAATAGACAGGAATTTATGGGATTGGATTTTTGGATAGAAGAAGGAATATTGATACCCAGAGGGGATACGGAAATACTGGTAGAAAAAGTGATAGATATCTATAAAAATAATTATTACCCTAATATGGTTAAAATAATAGATATAGGAACGGGAAGTGGAGCCATTGCGGTAAGTTTGGCCAAATATATTGATAATTGTTCAATAACGGCCATAGATATTTGCCCGGATGCGTTGAGGGTTGCCGCTAAAAATGCAGATTTTCACGGGGTAAACAATAAGATCACATTTTATTTGGGGGATTTATTGGAGCCTGTAGATAGGCAAGAAGAATATGGAACTTATAGTTTTGTGATATCCAATCCACCATATATACCAAAGCGTGTGATAGATACCCTGGGTAGCGGAGTGAAAGGCTACGAACCGCATTTAGCTTTAGACGGCGGAATTGACGGCCTGAATTTTTATAGAAAAATCACCGTGAATGCTAAAAAATTTTTTAAAAAAGGCAGCGGTTATTTGGTGTTTGAAATTGGTCACGATCAAGGGAAAGATGTGAGTAAAATTTTAGATATGAATGGATTTATAAATATTGAAGTATTACAGGATTTGGGGGGGTTGGACCGAGTGATAGTTGGGGCGACATAACTTTGCGTCATCCTGAGATGGACAGGATGTGTTTAAGAAGGACCTAAAAACGAAATTTGATTTTCCATGAATTGTATGTTATAATATAGTGTCAATATAGTGTCGGTGAAAGAATAAATGGGGTGAATGAGATGCTTGAAAAACTGGCTTTTTTAGAAGAGAGATATGATGATTTGGGCCGGGAAATAAGCGATCCGGAAATAATTAATGATCAAAATAAATGGAGAAAATTAGTCAAAGAACATTCCGATTTAGAGGTAATAGTAATAAAATATCGTCAATATAAATCAGCACAGGAAGACCTGGATGGAGCAGATGAGATTCTCAGGGATAAGGATTCGGATGAGGAATTAAAAGAACTGGCTAAAATAGAAATCAGCGAATTGGGAGAACAGATAAATTCTATCGAAGAGGATTTAAAAATTTTACTGTTGCCTAAGGACCCGA
>CAYOGD010000096.1:0-5224 GCA_964403395.1 uncultured Alkaliphilus sp. | reverse complement strand
TATTCAATCAAAATTATTTAGAAGTTGGCTTTATGGCGACTAAGGGTATATTAAAAAATATAGATATATAAGGATAGAAAAATGGGTGGTGCAATTGTATCAACTTTGAAGGATACAAATAATAAAAGAGGCAAAAAAATTGTACTCCTCCATTGCCAAGCACGAAACAAGAGAAATAGTGATACAGCTTCAGCGATACAGAAAGGAAAATATAAAATGGATATTTTCGAGAGAATAAAAAAGGATATTATGAAAGACCCTATGAACGATTCTTATACAAGTCGTGGAATAGAGCCTCTATACAATGTATCTGAGAGGGCGAGAATAGTTGTAGTTGGCCAGGCTCCGGGAAGGGTAGCCGAGGAGACCGGGCTTTATTGGAATGATTTAAGCGGGGATAGGCTCAGGGATTGGATGGGAGTATCCAGAGAAATTTTTTATGAATCTAATCTGATAGCCCAAATACCGATGGATTTTTATTTTCCCGGCAAAGCCAAATCAGGCGATGCCCCTCCAAGAAAAGGTTTTGCAGAAAAATGGCATCCCTTATTATTAAAGGAGATGCCAGAAGTAAAAACTATAATGTTGGTAGGTGCATATGCTCAAAGGCATTATTTAGGCAAAAAAGGTGATAAGAATCTGACTGAAACTGTTAAGAACTTCAAAAAATATTTGCCAGAATATTTTCCTTTAATACATCCCTCACCTTTGAACTTTAGATGGATGAAAAAGAATCCTTGGTTTGAAGAAGAGGTAATTCCTGTGCTGAAACAATTGATCAAAGAGGTCTTAGATATTTAACTATATTTCTCTATCTAACAGCTCCAAAACAGCTAGGGTCATTGTTCTTGTGCATAGTTTAATATATTTTTCATCAACAAAGAACTTTGAGCTGTGCTGAGGGCCATAATCACCTGTACCGATCATAAAATAAACAGAAGGTATGAGATCAGATAAATAACCGAAATCATCCGCAGTTAAAAGCGGTTTGTGGTTAACAATGTATTTATGGGTGTCTTTATCAGAGGCATCCTTTTTTATATCCTTGACTAAATCTACATAATTGGTTCTAAACGCATCTTCAATTATTTCAGTGAGTTTAACATCATTAAAAACGGATGGGTAGCCCTTCCGAATAATTATTTCTGAACTTCCGCCAAAACTGTTTGCTATGGATTTTGGAATACGATTGAGCTCCTTATGAAGGATTTTTCTTGATTCATCTGATAAAGAGCGCATCATTCCGGTTAATTCAACATAATCAGGTATTATATTGTTTGCTTTTCCTCCCCGTATTTTACCTATAGTAAAGGTTGCTATGTCCCCCGGATCCAAATATTTTGGGATAATAGAATTTAAACTCACTATTATATGGCCGGCAATATTTATCGTATCTATACCGTCTTGGGGTTTTGAACTATGGGCGTTTTTGCCATAAATTTTTATTGTAAATCCATCAGAGTTAGCGGTAATGTTGCCCTTTGATATTAATATTTTTCCTTTTTCTATAGGCATAATATGAAGTGCTAAAGTATAATCAACATTCTCACCTTCAAGTAGGCCATCGTCCAGCATTTTCTTGCAGCCGCCACCTTTTTCTTCTGCTGTCTGAAACATAAACTTGACCGTACCGGGGAAATCCTCCTTGATTTCCGAAAGTATATTTGCAAGCCCTAAAAGGTTTGCAGTGTGGACATCGTGACCACAGGCATGCATAATATTTGGTTTTCTCGATTTATACTCAAAATTTGAATCCTCCTCTATAGGAAGGGCATCCATTTCAGCTCTTATCAGTATTGTTTTTCCTTTTTCTTTTCCTTCTAAAGTGGCTAATATCCCGGTACCTGCGATTTTTGCACGAAAAGGAATGTTCAGTTTTTTCAGCTCTTTAAGTATCAAGTTACTTGTATCAAACTCCTTGGAACTCAGCTCGGGATACATATGGATTTTTCTTCTTATATCGATTACGTAATCCTCATATTTATTTGATAATCCTATAATTCTATCTATGGATAACATAATAATCCCTCCAAATTTTATCTGTCCTATATTTACCCGGAATATAAGTCTATAGACATTTTTAATTCAGAAAAAACCACGGTGTCAGGTACAGTGGTTCTTTTGGTAATCCCGCCCCATAAAGACCACGGTGTCAGGTACCGTGGTTCTTTTTGTAACCACGGGTACAAATGCGAGTTGCAGGTACAAGTGCAGGCCATGGGCACGGGTACCATGGTTTGATGAATGTATTAGATATGCCCCGAATAAAAAAGAGACTTATGATAAAATTAATGATAACAAGAAATTGATTTAGATACCAAAGAAAGGAATCAATTATATGGGTGATAAATTGTTAGAATACGGGCCTGTAATCATTATTAAAGGTAAATACAAAGGGCGTATTGGATGTTTTGATAACGAAAGTTACTTGGCTAATAAGGGAGTAGTTTATTGGGGAGACATGTGTCTTTGTAGGGATCATTATGAGTTAATTCAATATAAATATTTAAGTAATAATATACCCACCTTGGATTTGTTACATAGAATAGAGGAATTAGGTATAGAAATAGCCATGTTAAGAATAGAAGGAGATGATTATTACTTATGTACACAGCTTCTGTCCGAATTATTATATGCAACGGATATTTTAACAGAAAGATATATAAATGTAACGTTTTTGCGGAAGGAGAAGGATATGAAAATCTTTATTTCTCATGCTTCGAATGATTTAACATTTGCTAAATGTCTTGCAACAGATATTATGGAAAGAGGCTATGAAGTCTTTTTAGATGATTGGTCTATAGATTTGGGAGAAAATATAATTAGTAAAATTAGCGAAAGCCTAGAAGAATCACAAATACTTATTCCTATAATTTCGCAAGATTTTTTAAAATCAGTTTTTTGTTTAGATGAATGGACTTCATTTTATATCCGATTTGCAAAAACCAGAAAAAATTCTATATTGCCTTTGATTATCGATGATTCAGATATTCCACCTATCATGTCAGCAATTAAGTGCTTTAGAACAAAAGATGGATACTCATATCGTAAATATTTATCGAAATTAATTGGTGCCCTAAAGAAACATAAAAGCGCTTAAAATTGTAGTTGATTTGTTTTGGGATCGTGTATGAATTTAAATAGATTTGTGATGTATGAAGTATTCCCTGTAACATGGAATATGAAAAGACTATAGGGCTAAATGTATTTGAGAGGAGAGATGAAAATGGATAGACGCATTAAGGTTAAGCTTAATACAAATTTATCTAGATATGGGGAAGGCTTGTTACCCGGAATTGAAGGACACACGATTGGTCAATATGGTACGTGGAGCCGCAATTCAGACAGATTTATCGGGGTATGTTTTCCCGGGATTGCAACGCTTGATGTGTTATGGGAATCTCTTAAGATTATTGATGACGAATATCTCAATGAAATTGCCTTGCTTCACAAAAAGGAAGCGGCTGAGTTGAAAAGCGCAAAAAATGTAATAAAGTATGTTGGTCCAAAAGGCGGCTTTCGCTATATAAGCTATGAATATATATCTAATGATGGCATAATTAACCATGTATCCAATGGTTTTAAAAATGATGCAGATAAATTAATAGAAATATTTAATCAGTATGGAATTAATGTTGAAATAATTACTATACAATAGTTATTATGCCCAACATGCATATCAGGGACAGATTTCTGTGATCATGGCAATGAGAAAGACCACGGTGTCAAAAGACCACGGTGTCAGGTACCGTGGTTCTTTTTGTGTTTCACAGTCCCCATCGCCCTTAGTAATCCCGCCCCACGGCCTTCATTAATTTAAAAATATACAAGGTAAACTAAAGGAGATGATATCATCTCCTTAAATTATGCAGTGGATCTATTATTATATGCTTATTGTTCTCGGGGCAGATGTTCATGGTTCGGAAGAAAAAATCTAACTATGCAGAGCCACTACACGCCGGTGTATCAATTTTATCTATAATAGCGTAAATTTCAATAAATTCTATCTATTGGACACTTCAGCCTAAGAGTTATAAAATTTGATGAGAGGAGGGGTAAAAATGAGAAACATGAAGAAAATACTCAGTTTATTGCTAATATTGCTACTGGTCTTTTCCTTAGGCGCTTGTAGAGATACCGATGTAGTTAAGGATGATGATGTTGTTGCAGAGACATCGGATGAGGACGAAAAAGAAGAAAGACCATATGAAGGTACTGTTTTAGAGGTATCGGTAGCGTATGGCGGAGCGGAAAATTCTTTTGATCAGTTCACAGAAGAGACAGGAATTCAAATTGAATGGGTAAGCATGTCAACAGGGGCAAAACTTTCTCAGCTACAGGCTGAAGAGGGAAAAACAACTACAGATGTATGGTTCGGTGGTGGCGTAGATAGCTATATCAATGCAGCTAAATTAGGTTATCTACATCAATATAAATCACCAGAATTTGCAAACATCGATAGTGCTTTTTTAGATCCTGATAATTACTGGGGAGCATTATCAATCGTTCCCCATGGTTTAATAGTAAATGAAGATTTACTCAAAGAATTGAAGTTAGATATGCCTAAAACATGGCAAGACCTTACAGATCCTCAATATAAAGGTGAAATTATATTAGCAGACCCAAGCATATCCGGTGGACAATATGCAATTCATAGCGGATTAATTCAAGCTATGGGGGAAGAAGATGCCTGGAAATTTTGGGAAGCGATAAATAAAAATGTAGACTTTTATGCTCAAAGTGGTGGTGAACCACAACAAAAGGTTGCAGCAGGTGAATTTGCAATTGGACTTACTGCAATACATGGCCAGACCTTTGGCTTGATGGAAACAGCACCTGTGATTGCAATGTTTGCCGGTGAAGTTCCATGGATACCTGCACCAATTGCAATATTTGAGAACTCAGAAAACAAGGAGGCGGCAAAAGTTTTAGTTGACTGGTACCTTTCAGAACATGGCCAAAAAGTCCTGATGGAAGCAGATGCTAGAATTATGTCAAATAATAAAGTACAACCTCCGGAGCAATTACTGGACATACTGGATATGGATAAATTAATCGATTTTGATTTAGAAGAGATGGGCAGAGAAAGAGAAAACATATTAAATAGATGGGCAGAGATTACAGGTGAATAAGAGATTACAGGTGAATAGATGAATAGGATCACTTCCTATTCATCTCTCTTCGAAAAAGCTATAATTATTTTATTAATCATAGCTTTTTTGCT
>CAYOGD010000095.1:0-5364 GCA_964403395.1 uncultured Alkaliphilus sp. | reverse complement strand
TCCCTATATTCTCATTATCCCCCGTAAGCATGACAATTTTGTTTATACCCATAGCCCTCAACATACTGATTGTATCTTTAGAATCCTCTTTTAGTTCATCTGAAATTATAATAGAACCTATAAATATTTCATCCACTGCCACATATACTATGGTTCCGACAGTTCCCACCGGTTTGTATGCAATCCTTTCGATATCCATCAATTTTCTATTTCCGGCCAAGACCTCCTTATCTTTCACTTTTGCCTTAATACCATGCCCTAATATCTCTTCGTAACTCCCGATGTCCCTCTTATCTATTTCTTTTCCATATGCTGTCATAATTGAAGCGGCTATAGGATGATTAGAATAGCTCTCCGCATAGGCTGCATATTTTAATAACTCCTCTTTTGAGATATTCATATGGGTATCTATTCCCGTAACCTTGAATACACCTTTTGTCAATGTACCGGTTTTATCAAACACCACGGTATCGATGTTGTTCAACGCTTCTAAATAATTCCCGCCCTTCACAAGAATCCCATGTCTTGATGCCCCTCCAATTCCGCCAAAAAATCCTAATGGTATGGATATCACCAATGCACAGGGGCAAGAAATTACAAGAAATATAAGCGCTCTATATATCCAAGCAGAGAAAGTAGTGCCTTCAATTATCAGTGGAGGAACAATTGCTAAAACCAAGGCCACAAGCACAACTGCCGGGGTATAATACCTTGCAAATTTTGTGATGAAATTCTCTGTAGGGGCCTTTTTACTTCCGGCGTTTTCTACTAGTTCTAAAATCTTAGATACTGTTGACTCTTTAAATTCCTTAGTGACTTCAATTGATAATAGGCCATTTATATTTATAAAACCGCTCAACACGGTGTCCCCTATTTCAACTTCTTTGGGCACAGATTCGCCCGTCAGCGCAGAAGCATCAATCATCGAACTTCCTTCTATAACAATTCCATCCAAAGGGACCTTTTCTCCGGGTTTTACTATAATATGGTCACCGGCCGAAACATCAACCGGAGAAACTTTTTTTTCGTTTTCCCCTATTTTAAGATTTGCATAGTCCGGTCTTATATCCATCAATTCGGCAATAGATTTTCTGGAACGATTTACCGCCAAGTTTTGAAAAAATTCCCCTATCTGATAGAAAAGCATCACAGTTACGCCTTCAGGAAATTCCCCAATAATAAAGGCGCCTATGGTCGCTATGCTCATCAAGAAATTTTCGTCAAAAATTTGGCCTTTTAATATGTCTCTGCCCGCCCTCTGCAACACTTCCCCACCTATGACCAAATAGCTTATAAAATAAAACATAAATCTCATATCACTTGATGTTTTTAAAATTAAAGCTATCACAAATAAAGCGGTGCCGATTCCTAATCGTATGAATGTTTTTTTATCAATTTCATCCATGTGACTATGTTCATAGCCATATCCTTTATGCTCCATAGCCCTATTTCTTTCCATCACAACTACCTGTGGCTCTAATTTGTTGATTATATGTTTAACAGAATCCACAACTGTTTCTATCCCATTTTCATTGTATACATCTATAGCTAAGGTTTTTGTAACAAAATTCATAGTAGCCAGTTTAACATTATCTAATTTGTTTACCTGTGTTTCTATCTCAGAAGCACAGCTTGCACAGTTTAGTCCGTCTAAAATAAGCTCCTTGCGCAACCGGTTTTTCATATCAGCGCCCCCCTATGTCAGCCTTTTAACACCATAATATGCTCATCATTTATACCTTTCCAACAAGGTTACTAATTTATCATAATTCTTTCCCGGAACCTCTAAATATTTTAATTCTTCCCTCAGGGAAGGCATATCAATATATCCTGCAATATACCCATTGATACGAGCAGCTAATGTTGAAAAAATGAGACTATCAAAACTATTATACATTGATTTTAACTCCTCATATAATTTTACTGTGTTCTGTAAATAGTATTTTTGATGATACCCTTCAGCTAAATAAAAATTTTTAAATTGCACTATTTCCGTATATAGTATTCGTCCTTTTCTTTCTTCAAACTGCTTTTTAATTTCGGCCGCTTCATGTTTTTGTATATCATCATGGTAAAAAATGATAGACATATACTGCCTTCCGGTCATATATGTCGGACTATGTGTGTTCCAAAATATATCCAAAAGTTCCGAATAACTTATAATGTTCGGGTCATAAATAATTTTATTTGTTTCTGTATGATCCCCCATGTTATGATAGCTGGGATCAACTGTAGTTCCCCCGGCATATCCTACAGCCGTACCGATTACTCCTTTTTTGCTCCCAAACCGGGCATCCGATCCCCAAAATCAACCCAAAGCAAGGGTTGCCATAGAAAGTTTATCATCATTTATAATACCCATATCGATCCCTCCTAAAGAAAAAATCCGTTATAACTTAAAATGTCCCTATATAATATAGTTCCCATTTTAATAATTTTAAATCTTTTACAAAAAAACAGCACCTACAAATTCCGATTGTATGTGCCGTTATTTAAAAACTGAGGATTGCCCCGTAAAGCCCTAAAAATTAGTAAACATCTCCCCTTTCAGCCTGTTTACCGTCTCTTCACCTACTAAATAATCAACTACTTCAAAAGCAAATTCTAAAGCCGCACCCGGTCCCTTACCCGTTATAACATTATTATCTACAACTACTCTGTCACCCATATAATTACAAGAAGGCATTTCCCCATCAAATCCGGGATAAGCGGTGGCCTTCCTGCCCTTTAATACCCCTGCTTTTTCTAATACAATCGGGGCCGCACAGATTGCAGATACTAATTTCCCGCTCTCATGCAAGGATTTAATCATGTTAACAACCCTTTCATCATCCCTTAAATTAGTAGAACCCGGCATGCCCCCCGGTAGTAAGATACCATCAAACTCATCAACATCGATCTCGTCTATCGATTTATCGGCTAATATAACAATATCGTGAGCCCCTTTTACTTTTAAATCACCCAAAGAAACAGTGGTTACCTCAATATCAGCCCTTCTGAGTACATCTATGCCGGCTATTGCCTCTATTTCTTCTAATCCGTAAGCCAGCGGAACTATAATTTTTTTCATCCTTATCTCAGCAGAAAATTTCTCCTGCCTTCCTCCCCTCCATATTATTTTATAACTCAATTATATATCAATATGTATGTTTTTCAAAATCCAATAGATGTACCTGCCGGTGGTTGCCGCGCAATCGACAAAAAACGAATATTTATGACAAAATTTTAGAATATTTTTCCCATTTCTCCATTCTTTTAGTATATAATAATGTTAAATATGATTTGTTCGGAAATTTAAATCAGATAATATTTAAAAGGATTTTCAAAAACACATACTGTAGTTTTAAAATTAGATTTTAAGGAAAGCAGGCACTGCTATGTTTAAAAAAATCCAGTATAATTCTCCGGTAATATTGAGCCTTACAATATTGTCCTTTATATCATTAATATTGGGTGAACTGACGGATAAGGCTTCAACTATTTTATTCTTTTCCGTGTATAGAGGGCCTTTGACCGACATACTATTTTATTTTAGGCTCATAGGCCATGTATTAGGCCATGTAAGCCTAGAACATTTTTTAAACAACTTTCTTATTATATTATTGATAGGTCCCATTTTGGAGGAAAAATACGGTTCCCGGGCTATTATCCGTATGATACTTATTACGGCTATTGTGACAGGTGTTCTGAACATTTTATTATTTAATACCGCATTATTAGGAGCCAGCGGTATCACATTCATGCTTATTCTGCTCAGCTCCTTTGTTAATACACAGGAAGGAAAAGTGCCTTTAACACTTATTTTAATCATTGTTCTTTTTGTCGGAAAAGAGGTGATAGATATAGTTTTTGTAAATGATAACATATCCAGGCTAACACATATAATTGGAGGTTTGTGCGGTGGTATCTTTGGAGTTTATATGGATCGTTATAAACGAAAAACTATAGAAGATCCTCACTAAAAACAAGAGTTTCCAATTTGGAGGTTTTATCCTCAACTTATTAACCTATCAATAATTGAATAGCTTTTTTTCCATGATGAGATACTAATCACAAGGAGAGTGATTGTATGTCTAAAGATAAGTTTAAACAAAAAAACATAGCTACACCTATTGAAAACCATCAAACCGCGGCATGGGCTGATATAAAGGAATTAAAACAGATGTCCGGGGTTTATATCCCAAGCGAAATAGAAGTAAAAAACGCTAAGGAATGGGTCGATAGTAATCAAAAATAAATCTAAAAATATAGCAACCAAAAAAAGTTTTATATCCTTTGTAAATAAACCACAGATTTAACCAACATAAAGGGGGATTTTAATTATGAAAAAAAGGTTAATGTTGTTCACCGGTATTCTACTCATACTGGCAATGATAGTCACAGGATGTTTTTCTCCGTCTGTTAAAGCGGGAGATGAAAATGTAGAAGACACCAAAAAGAAGATTTTGAGAGCAAATAACGGTAGTGAGCCCGGCTCATTAGATCCGGCATTGGTCCAAGGAACTCATGAATCATGGATTTTAGAAAACGTTTTTGAAGGACTTATGACTTTTGATGAAAATGGAAAATTAGTTGAAGGTATGACTGAAAGCTATGAAGTGTCCGAGTGTGGGACAACATATACCTTTATACTGCGCGATGGAATAACCTGGACAGACGGTGAGCCAATCACAGCTGAAGATTTTGAATACTCTTGGAAGAGAGCCTTAGCGCCTAAGACTGCAAGCAACTATGCCTCAATACTGTATTACATAAAAGGAGCGAAAGCATATAATACAGGGGAAGGTTCTGCAGATGATGTTTTGGTTACCGCTTTAGATAAAAGGACTCTTGAGGTAACTCTGGAAACCCCTATCGCATATTTTCTGGAATTAACAGCGTTTCATACATATTTCCCTGTAAGTAAAAATGTTGCCGAAAAGAATTCGGATTGGGCAAAGGATCCGGCTACTTATGTAAGCAACGGACCATTCAAACTGGTTGAATGGAAACATAATGATAAAATAGTGTTAGAAAAAAACGAGGACTATTATAATGCGAAGAAGATTAAATTGGATGGTATTGATTTAGATATTTTAGAAGATCAAAGCACTGCCTGGCAAAAATACCAAGGTGGAGAATATGATATTCTGGTAGATGTCCCGGCTTCAGTAATTAATCAACTTAAACAGGAAGGTAATCCGGAATTGAAAATCGGACTGCAAATCGGTACTTATTATTATAATATAAATCCAAATATCAAACCATTTAATAACCCAAAGGTAAGAAAAGGCCTTTCAATGGCTATAAATCGCGAAGCAATCGTCGAGCAAGTAACCCAAGGCGGGCAGATCCCTGCGGTAGGCATAATACCCCCGGGGATGG
>CAYOGD010000094.1:0-5477 GCA_964403395.1 uncultured Alkaliphilus sp. | reverse complement strand
GAAAAACCACGGGGTCAGGTTCCATGGTCAAAAAAGACTGACCACGGAACCTGACCCCATTGTTTTCTCCTCGACATGTCACCGTTGTTTTCTCCTCGACATATCGCCATTGAAAAAAGACTGACCGCGGAACCTGACCCCACAAAACCAGAAACCTTTCAGCAGTTCCTCATGGTTTTTGTAAACCTTACCTTATGCTAGTCCCATAGCTTGACTATTTTCACATCTTTAAAATAATGATTGATTATATCTTTCGCTTTTTTACCTTCAGCGGCCATCTGATTGGCCCCCCATTGGCTCATTCCTACCCCGTGACCATAACCTTTGCCTTTCATAGTCACCTTGTCACCTTCTACAACTATGGATTCCAACATAGTGGATTTCATTTCAGTGCTGTCCAATGCAACTCTAAAAGAAGGTGCGTTTACTGTCTTATCCCCTATTTTTAATTCCGTAGCCCTACCGGAAGAGCCTTTATTTGATATTTCAATGCTATCAAAATCCTCGATATTTTGCCCTATCTTCTGCATAGCCTCTTTTATTTCCGCTTTGCTAAAAGTAGCCGTCCAGTCTGCATCTTTTGAAGGGGCCTCTGAAGAATCCGGAGATTCTACGACCTTAATGTACTGAGGTTCCGCCTTTTCATAACCCAGCCCCTCCTTGGCCGTAGCTGTCTGCCCCCCGGCATGTGCATGAAACCATGCTTTAACATATTCTCCATCGCATAACAGCACCTGTCCCCTGGTTTTTGCAACGGCATCTATCACCCTATCATTAATTTTGTTGGCATCCCATGCCTGGGCTTCCTCTATATCCGTAGAAATATGTGCTCCTTCATATTTGGAATTTCCCTTTTCCGTAACAAATTCCATTACAAAGGTCCGTGCTAATATGGCCTGAGCCGCCAAGGCTTCTGCGGGAAAATCATTGTTCATCTCTCCTGCTAACACCCCGACTACATAATCCTCAAATTTCATCTCATCCACTCTCTTTGCATCTGTGAGATAGACTTTGAGTAAGGGCTCTTTTCCTTCTCCCTGACTGATAGCTTCCGGTATATCGGGTTTTTTTACTTCCTGCTCTACTTTTTGAGGTGCTTCTTTGTCTTTCGGACGTTTGGCCGTTTGACATGCTGTCAATGAAACCGTGAGTAAAATAGCTACCAAAATCAGATTTATATTTTTATATTTTTGCATATTCATATCCTCCCTCGTAAACGATTGATGAATGACTGTTAAATCATTGTTTAAAATCGAGATCCTTCATGGGTCAAACTTATTCTGTCCATTTCAGGATGACATTTTAGAACAATTAGTAAACCATTGCTAAAAACGGAGATCCTTCACAGGTCAAATTTACTCTGCCCATTTCAGGACAACGTTCCGAAACAATTGTTAGGTCATCGTTTAATAGTCATTATTAGTATGTTGAGGTGAAGATATTTATATACATATTTCCTTTATTCAATAATAACAAACATTCCTTTTGCCGAATCCTTTGTTACATGTTCTGCTAATGCCGTAACCTCCACCTTGAAAGTCTTGTCTCCAAAGCGAATTTCAATAATATCACCGATTTCAACTGTGGTGCCGGCTTTGGCAACCTTACCGTTGATAGATACTCTGCCGCCTTCACAGGCTTCTTTTGCTACGGTTCTTCTTTTTATAATTCTTGAATTTTTCAAATATTTATCTAAACGCATAGATTTTCCCCCCATTGAACGATCATTACGTTTCTCCAATTTTGGATATATGGAATATCTCATCCCGGGTGCAGTTCCCTCATGAGTTAAGCCATAAAATTATTGCACTATCTCCGGTTTTAACAACGACAAATGTGCAACTCCTTCATAGATTAAATCATAAAAAAGCAACCCCAATAACAAAATAATACATTGCCAAGGGATTGCTGAAATTATAAGTCCTTCTGTTGTACATACGATACAACCAAAGTCTCCATAATTGAAATTTACGAAATCTCTAAGTACAGATATAACATTTTTTATATATCACAAATAATATGCTCAATAATACGAAAGTTGAAATATCCACACACATAATGTGTTTTTTGAACTATTTATTCATTTTCTCTTTAAATGTTTTTCCTGCTTTAAATACAGGTGCCTTAGAAGCCGGGATCTGAATAACTTGTTCCGGATTTCTCGGATTTCTGCCCTGTCTGGGTTTTCTTTCTCTGACTTCGAAGGTTCCAAAGCCGACTAACTGTACTTTATCCCCGGAAGCTAATGTCTCTTCTACAGTTTCAATAAATGAATTTAATACAAGTTCTGTATCCTTTTTTGTCAATTTGCTCTTCTCTGCCATTTTGGTAATCAATTCAGCTTTATTCATTTGTATTTCCTCCTTAATTGTATTTCTTCCCTAATTTTTAATACGTTGTATGGCTTTATTCTATCTTGGTTTTAAAAGTCCTGCTTTATTATGTAATATATTATCGATTTTTCAATTCTTTTTCCTTTAATTTTTGTTCTGCCCATATTTTAGCTACATCTTCTTCCGTATCAGCACTTTTGTCTCCAAAAACATGGGGATGTCTAAAGATCAATTTATGACATATCCCATGCACCACATCCTCTAATTGAAAAGCACCCCTTTCCTTTGCTATTTGGCTATGAAAAATAACCTGCAATAACAAATCCCCCAACTCTTCTTCTAATCCGTCATCATCTTTCAGATCTATAGCCTCTATCACCTCATTGCTCTCTTCTATCAAATAAGGCTTTAGACTTTCATGTGTCTGCTCTACATCCCAGGGGCATCCCTCTTTACTTCTTAATCTTTCCATTATTTCCACTAAATTATTCATATTGTAATACTTTTTTTCACTAATTTCAACCTTTGGAACGAAAATAGTTGTTAAATAATCGATCCAATCTATTCTATCCAGCTCAAAGAGGGGAATTTTTACAATTTTTTGAATATTGGGCACTCCTGCTGCTCTTACAACATATATTTCTTGTTCATCGTCGTAATAACGCATCAATCGCAGTTTTACTTCGGAGGCAACAAATCTATCATATACCTGTGCAATTAAATTATTTATATCTGGATCCGGTTTTTGCCTGTCTAATTGAAGCCCGTCCAACAATTGAAATCCTTCTATAGGATCGATTTCCAATGCCATAAATACGGCATCAATAAAACTCATGGCAGGATATACTTCCTTTTTGATGCCTTCCCGTCTACAGCCCTCTAAAATCAACTGCACACTGCTCTCCGCTACAAAAGGATGCCCGGGTACGGCATACAATACATCGCCCTTTTTTGCCTCTTCTAAAATACTCTTGGCTATATGCTCGTACACTTCCTCAAACTTGTTATAACTGCAATCATCATAAGCATAATCGAAAGTTTTGAAAGTTATTCCTTCATCTCTTAAAAAAGAAACCACAGGGTGCTTTTCCGTGCGCAAATATATATTGTCATGATTTTTCAATTTTTCATATACGGCTAAGGTCAGGTGTTCTCTCCCACCCGGTCCCAGACCGGCTATTGTGACTTTGCTCATTATTTTCCTCCTTGTAAATTTAAGGGCATTGATAGCCAAGAAGTAATAACCGAGACTCCTTGCTGAGCTCAGGTACCATAGGATGACATCTTCAACATTTTTTATAGAACCGGGATTTTTTCAATAGCCTCTATGGTTCATCAATCTCCATGGCTCATATACTGAACGTCTCAAGGTGACAAGTTGTTTATTTTCTCAACAAATTAAACCTTCGAAGGAATTCGGCCATTCTGTCTCCCTTGGGGAAAATCAAAAAATCCTCTTCCATGATTGTTCCCGTAATAAATAACATCAGTCCATAGACAGTTACGCCGATAAGGATGGCAGCAATTGTAGCTACGGTATTACCCGCTATGGAAGATAGAAGTTTATAAGCCGAATACACGGTGATTCCCATAACACTCACAGATATAACGGGCTTTAGTACGGATTGAATAAATTCAAATTTAACCTCTATATTCCTCTTGACTTCAACAAAATTTAAAACAGCTGCAATCGTATATGCCATCACTGTCCCGATGGCCGCACCCTTTATATTTAAAAAAGGGATACCCGTTAAAATATAAGTGATAACGAGCTTTGTAAAGGCACCTATCATGAGGTTGCGAACGGGGATTTCCGGTTTTCCTATGCCCTGTAGTATGCCGGTCAGCGTCTGTACCAATGATAATGATAATGTTGCAAAAGATAGATATAACAGGATCTCCCCGGCGGTGGCAGGTTCTTTGGGAAAGAGCATGAGCATGATCGGGGTTGGCAACAAGGCTAAACCGACAAAGGACGGCAAGCCTATCAACAAGGTCACACGAAATGCCGATTTTACGTCCTTTTTTATGGATACCTCATCATCTTTTACCTTGGATGCGGCGATGACGGGCACAATGCTCATAGCCAATGCTGTGGTCAATACAGGCGGAAGTTGAATCAATGTAGCCGCCATACCCGTCAATTGTCCGAAAAGCTTATTTGCCTCCTCATAACTGAGGCCTATGGCTCCTTGAAGCCTTCTCAACACTATCATGGAATCTATCATATTGATCAGGGGCAATACTGCCGCCCCCACGGTTATGGGTACTGCAATTCTCAGTAAATCCTTGGTTATCTTCCCTACGGGCTCTTCCCTATACTGTTCTATAGGTTGGAATTCTGAAAAAATTTTATTTTTACGACTCATGTATATGATGAATATGATTATCAGCCCGGCAATGCCCCCGGCGGTGGCACCGAAGGAAGCCCCGGCTGCCGCATATTCGGTTCCGTAATTTAACAGGAATACGGCTAACCCAAGGCCGATTGCAACTCTTGCTATCTGCTCCGTCACTTGTGAAACAGCGGTAGGGACCATGTCCTGTAAACCTTGAAAATATCCTCTATACGCCGCCATTATGGGTATAAACAATAGAGCGGGTGCCAATGCAAGCACGGAATAATATGAACTTGGGCCTTTGATAAAGTTATCAACCAGAAATCTAGCGCCCAGGCCTAAAAATAGGGAGCTCACTATCCCCAAAATCAGCAAGATACCAAAAGAAACTTGGAAGACCCTATGCCCTCCCCTTATATTCCCTCTGGCCCTTTTTTCCGAAACTAACTTAGATATAGCTGTAGGGAATCCGGCTGCCGAGAAGGATAACAAAAATATGTATATGGGATATGCTACCTGATAATAGCCCACCCCTTCCGAGCCTATGATGTTCGTGAGGGGTATCCTGAAAAACGCCCCTATTATTTTGACTACAATTCCGGATATACCCAGAATAAACGCACCTTTCAAAAAGGTATCTCTTTCCATAAATTTTCCTCCCGGTTTTAAATATCATAATAGTGAAAATAGTGAAGCATATGCGACACCGCACGAGGCCACTCTTGACCATTATAACAAAAAAACCCTCCTCTGAAAAGAAAACAAAAATATTAAAGAGGCGGATACACAGGTCCGCCCCTACGTG
>CAYOGD010000093.1:0-5490 GCA_964403395.1 uncultured Alkaliphilus sp. | reverse complement strand
CTACAAAATATCCGAATGTAGCCAAAAGATATTTTACTGAAAAAGGGCAGTCGGTAGAGATCATACGCCAGGAAGGCTCTGTTGAATTAGCGCCTATAATGGGTTTATCGGATGTCATAGTGGATATTGTAGAAACAGGGAAAACACTGAAAGAAAATGGTCTGATAGTGTTGGAAGAGATCGCTGATCTCAGTGCCCGCCTGATTTTGAATGAGGTCAGCTACAAGACCAAAAAGAAGGAGATGACTTTTATCATAGATCTGATTGAAAAGGCTGTGAATATTTAGTTGGTCAACCGGTTGCTGGGTGGTGTCAGATAGTTGGCAAGTGGCTGCCAAGTAGTGCCAAGTGGTGTCGGGTGGTTGCCGGGTGGTTGTTGGATGATTGCCGAGTGGTGTTAGGTGGTGCTGGGCGGTTGCCAGGAAAACCGAAGGGTCGTAGCGTTAAGGTGGTCGGTTGCCAAGTGGTGCTGGAAGGCTATCGGATGGTTAACAAGTGGTGCCGGGTGGCTGCCGGACGGTGCCGGGGAAATCGGAGAAACGCAGTATCAGGGTGGACGGTTCTATCTGCCTTGGAAAGGAGGATTGGAGTAATGATGGAAATTATTGATTTGAAAGGATCTGAAAGATCCGAACTCTTAAAAGAGTTAAAAGAAAGAGCCACGGTGGATTTCAGTTATTATGAAAAGATTGTACAGAGCATCTTAAACAAGGTAAAGGAAGAGGGCGATTCCGCACTGTTAAAATATACGGAAAAGTTTGATGGGGTAGATTTGAACGATACGGGAATAAGGGTAACCGAAAAGGAAATAGATGAAGCCTACGGAGAAGTGTCTGAAGAATTTTTGAGTGCCATGCGTTTAGCTATTGAGAATATAACCGATTATCATAAAAGGCAGAGCCAAAATTCGTGGTTTTCTTCATCTGACGGTATAATGTTGGGGCAGAAAGTAACTGCCATAGCCAGTGTGGGTATCTATGTGCCCGGAGGCACGGCCGCTTATCCGTCTTCTGTATTGATGAATGCTATTCCTGCCAGGGAGGCGGGAGTGAAGAGAATTGTGATGGTAACTCCACCGAATAAAGATGGTAAAGTATCGGCAGGGGTTTTGGTAGCGGCGAAGGAGCTGGATATTGACGAAATATATAAAGTCGGCGGGGCTCAGGCTGTGGGGGCTTTGGCCTATGGGACAGAATCCATAGAGAAGGTCAACAAGATTGTGGGGCCGGGAAATATTTATGTTGCAACCGCCAAGAGAGAGGTTTACGGTTATGTAGATATTGATATGATTGCGGGTCCCAGTGAAATTTTGGTGATTGCCGATGATTCTGCCGATGCCAAATATATAGCGGCGGATTTACTCTCCCAAGCGGAACATGATGAATTATCTTCATCAATTCTTATCACTGTTAGCAAGAAGTTGGGGGAAGCTGTAGCCAAAGAGATTGATAGGCAAATTCCGACATTGGAGAGGAAGGATATAATCGAAAAATCCCTTGCCAATTACGGTAAGATTATTTTAGTTGAAAATTTAGAGGATGCGGTGGAACTATCTAATAATATTGCTCCGGAACATCTGGAACTATGCGTAAGAGAACCCTTTGATCTGTTAAATAAAGTAGAGGATGCGGGAGCCATATTCTTAGGGAATTATTCACCGGAACCTCTGGGCGACTATCTGGCCGGGCCCAACCATGTGTTGCCGACCAGCGGAACAGCTAAGTTTTACTCGCCATTATCGGTAGACGATTTCATAAAAAAGTCCAGCATTATTTATTATAATAGGGAATCCTTACAGAAAGTGAAAGATGATATCATGATTTTGGCAGAGGCGGAGGGGCTGACTGCTCACAAAAATTCTATCAAAGTGAGGTTCGAATAATATGTTAAACGATTTAATCAAGGATAATATCAAGGATCTCCTGCCATATAAAGTGGAAGAACATACGGATATGATAAAATTAGATGCCAATGAAAATAATAATGCCTCCTATCTGTTGAATGAAAAACTTGCCGAAGCCATTATGGAATTGAAGGTAAATGAGTATCCTGATTCTGATTGTGTAGAGCTCAGGACCATGTTGGCGGAAGAATTCAACCTGAGTATTGATCAAATAATGGTGGGCTGTGGTTCCGACCAGTTGATCGCTCTCATCATGGATACATTCATAGGCAGTGGGGATAAAATGCTCACCCATGTCCCCACTTTCGGTATGTATAAGATCGGCACACAGATAGCGGGAGGTATCACTGTTGAAGTGCCTCTGAATGAGGATTTCAGTTTTGATTTGGATAGCTTTGTAGAAGCGATAGAAAGGGAAGGGCCTAAGGTCATATTTCTCACAAATCCTAATAATCCTACGGGCAATATCATGTCTGCAGAACAGATAATAAAGATTGCACAGTTGAGCAAAGGCGTGGTGGTTGTAGATGAGGCTTATTATGAATTTTACGGGGAGAGCGTGATCGATCTGGTAAACGAATATGAAAATTTAATCGTCCTGAGGACTTTTTCAAAGGCCTACGGGTTGGCAGGGGCCAGAGTAGGTTACGGAGTTGCTTCAAAACAGCTCATGGATATTTTATATAAGGTGAAACCCCCTTACAATGTTGCAAGCTTGAGCCAAATAGCTGCAAAGGTTTGTTTGATGAACAAAGATATGATGCATGATATGGTCAGAGAAATTGTTAAAGAGCGGGAGAAGATGATAAATTCATTGAAAGAGATTCCTGATTTTAAGATCTTTGAAAGCCATGCTAATTTTGTCCTATGTAAGATTGGAGATAGTGAGGGTGTTGGAGATTCCGGGGGTATTGAGGACATTGGGGATGGCGAAAATTCCGGGGTTATCGGAAGTATTGAGGATGTTGAAACCCCAAGAGGTGTTGGGGATATCGAAAACTTCGATGGTATCGGGAGTACTGAAGATGTGGAAAACTCAGGGGCTACTGAGGGTACTGGAGATGTGGAAAACTTGGGAGCTACTGAGGGCACTGGAGATGTGGAAAACTCCGGAGGTGTCCGAAACGCTAAGGCTGTCTACAATTATTTGCTGGATAACAAGGTTTTAGTGAGATATTTCGGAGAAAAGGGACCCCTTGCCAACTGTCTTCGTATTTCCGTCGGCACTAAGGAGGAAAACGAATTGGTTATAAAACTTCTAAAAGAGATGTAAAAAGGCTATGTGAAAACGATATATTAAGTCTTAAACGTGACCCCAGAACCTTCATGGATGAGGTAAAAGGGCTGTGCGAAAGGATATATCAAGCCCTAAATATGATCCTAAACTCTCATGGATGAAGTAAAAGATGGCTGCTTGTATCACATAAAAGACGATGATGACGGATCCTAAACCCTCATGGATGAAGTAAAAGGGTTATGCGGAAGTGATATATTAGGCCTTATCATATGTATTATAGAATTTATATGTTGAACCTGAGACTGTGCGAACGTAATGACTGTAGGGCACTGGCCTTAAAAAACACTTAAAATCTGAGTGGACAAAAGACTATGTGAGCATAGTGACTGCAAAACATTATTATATGTATTATAGAATTTATATTCTTAAGAAGGGGCGAGATGATAAAATGAAAAACAGAACATGTACCTTAGAACGTTCCACCACAGAAACAATCGTGAAAATATACATAGACATCGATGGCAAAGGCGAGGGCAATATAAATACGGGAATTCCATTTTTTAATCATATGCTCAATCAGATTGCCCGCCACGGTTTTATAGATTTAAATATAGGGGCAAAAGGGGACATAGAAGTAGATTTTCATCATACGGTGGAAGATGTGGGCATTATTTTAGGGCAAGCCATTGCCGGGGCATTAGGAGATAAAAAAGGAATAACGAGATATGCTACCTCTTTTATCCCGATGGATGAGGCTCTATCCATGGTATCGATGGATATAGGAGGCAGACCCTTTCTCCATTATGAGGTGAATTTCACCGGAGAGCGGACCGGGAACTTCGAGGTGCAGCTGGTGGAAGAATTCTTTAGGGCTGTGGCTTTTAATAGTGGTATGACCCTCCATATCAGGAATTTATACGGCAAGAATGATCACCACATCATTGAAAGTATATTCAAGGCCTTCGCTAAAGCACTGGACAAGGCAACAAGCTTCGATTCGAGGATTGAAGGGGTCCTGTCTACAAAGGGGAAATTATAAAAAAGACCATGGTGTCAGGTACAGTGGTTCTTTTTGACCCCATGGTTTCTTTTGACCCTGTGGTTTCTTTGATCCGAGGGTAGGGGCGGACCCGTGTGTCCGCCCTGAAAAAGACTGGCATAGTAGGCCCCGCGATTTCTGGGCAGAGGACAGGGAACCTATAAAAAAACCGGTGAAAAAACCAGTGTACCTGACCCCATGGTTCTTGGTACCGTGGTTCTTTCTGATTCGGGCTACCCGTTTTCATTCGAGGATCGAAGAAGTAGGGGCGAACCTGCGTGTCCGCCCTGAAAAAGACCGGCATAGCAGAGCCTGCGATTTCTGGGCAAGGGAACAGGGGACTTAGAAAAAAACCGGTGAAAAAACCAGTATACCTGACCCCATGGTTCTTGGTACCGTGGTTCTTTCTGATTCGGGCTACCCGTTTTCATTCGAGGATCGAAGAAGTAGGGGCGGACCCGTGTGTCCGCCCTGGAAAAGACCGGTGTACCTGACCCCATGGTTCTTACCTGACCCCATGGTTCTTTTTATGGATAGATGAAAGTGAGTGTGATAAAATAAATGTTGATATACCCGGCGATAGATATAAAGGATGGTAAATGTGTGATGCTCACCCAGGGCAAATTTCATAAAGAAAAAATATATTATGATGACCCGAAGGAAGTTGCAAAACTTTGGGAGCAAAAAGGGGCTAAGGCTTTGCACATCGTGGATCTTGATGGTGCATTGAAGGGAAAGAGCAAAAATTTTGAGATCATCAAAGAGATTATCAAGGAGATAAATATTCCTGTACAAATAGGAGGTGGCATCAGAAATTTAGAAATAATTAAAACATTGGTCGATATAGGCGCGCATAAAGTGATAATAGGCACCAAGGCAGTGCAGGATGAGAAGATGCTCAAACAGGCAATAAACACATATGGAGATAAAATTGCAGTAGCCATAGACGCCAGGGACGGCTGCATTGCGGTGGACGGCTGGACGAAAACAAGCACAGTGGATGCCCTACAATTTGCCAAGAAGATACAGCAATTGGGGGGAAAAACCATTATATACACAGATATAGCGAGGGACGGGATGCTGAAAGGACCTAATTTTGAAGCGATTAAAAATATAAATGACAGTGTGTCCATAGATGTTATAGCATCCGGCGGTGTGTCTTCTGCGGAAGATCTTCGAAAGTTGTCCGAAATCGGAGTAGCGGGAGCCATTGTAGGAAAAGCCCTCTACGAGGGGAAAATAAATTTAACTGACTTAAAGCAATCTGGTAATATGTCAAGGCATAAATTTAAAACAAAGCAAATAAAATGC
>CAYOGD010000092.1:0-5517 GCA_964403395.1 uncultured Alkaliphilus sp. | reverse complement strand
CAGGATATGTAATAGGGAGAGGCGATGGCATATTTGATCCCGAGAGTGAGATTAACGGGGCGGAAATATCCATGATAATAGCGAGAATATTAGAATTAGACTTAGACAGCCAACCGGATGAAATGCTGCAATTTAAGGATGCCGATGAAGTTCCTCAATGGGCTGCCGGGGCAGTGGAAGGTTTAGTAAAAAAAGGCTTGAGAAAAGGCAAGAACAAAGTAAAACCTTTAGAAAGTTTATCAGGTTCGGAAGTTGTAGAATTATTGGAACAATTCCTTGTTGAAACCGAGGTGCCGGAAACTGCGGAACCCGGGGAAGAATCCGAAAAACCTGAAGAAGAGTCTGCCGGCCAGGAAGAAGGAAAGGGCGGCGGGAAAAATCCACTCAACTATATAGATGCTTTTATTGTTTCTATTGATGATGATAAATCAACAGAATTAGGAAGCCTTGAAGACGGTTATGGCGGCGATGGTACGGTTATTAAACTGGTATTTGACAGAGGTATTGTCAGAGAACATTGGGATAATAACCAACAGCAGATCAGATTACAAGCAAATAATGGAGATATTATAGAAAGTGAAGTTTTCAGAATAGAAGGGGCAGATGCCGAAAAGTCCCATATATTTATAAGGCCTCTGGAAGAGTTGAAATCCGGCAAAACCGTCAATATTATAATAGGTGAAGGCTTAATGGCAAACAACGGTAACACATTAGGCCATGAAGAAGTTGTCAAGTTTGTTATTAAATAATTCTATTAACTTATTGTGTTGGATGTGTCATATTTTCATTGCATTTAAACATTAAAAAACAAATGTCGGTGGGTGGACAGAATAGTCCACCCCGGCATGTAATATTTAGATAATCAAAAAGGTTGTAAGGGCAAAGGATTTTGTTTGCCAATCATAGGGGGAGAGAAAAAAATATGAAAAACAAATTTGGATTATGGGTTCTAATCCTTTTTATTTTTATGAGTGTACCTTTTTCGTATGGTCAGGAAAGCAGTGGCGAGAAGAAAGAGGGAAAAAGCGGCGCTTTCGATTTTGTAGAATCTGTACCCGGAAATTCTGCCAAGGATGTCAAACTTGATGGAGAGATAGAATTATTGTTCAATAAAAACGTGGTAAATTTTAGCGTTAAGGATAATAATGAAAATTGTTTCAGTATCAAGGATGCTGAAAATAAGGATATACCCATAGATGTAATTTTTGCGGATGATCAGGTCGAACCTGATAAGAAAAGAGAAATCATATTAAAACCGAAGAAACCGTTTGATGAAAACACGACTTATACTGTACACATTTCACCGAAACTTAAGGCTAAAAATGGTGACAGTTTAGATAGGGCCGTAACTATTACTTTTACCACATTATCTTTGCAGTCAGATAAAAAAGACCCTCCGGCCGGGGATAAGCCTGAAGAAAAGCCTATTGAAAAAGATAATGAGAAGCCTGCAAGCACTGTGCCTGATAAGAAACAGGATGAAGTGGCAACCGATAAGGATAAAAAAGCGGAAGATACCGGCCAGGATAAGGATGATGTTGCAGATGATGCTAAGAATGATTCTGATGTTCCTGTTTCAAGCGATGATCCTGAAGACGAAAAAGAAGGAACTGATCAATCCGAGGGAGAGCTCAGTTTTGACTCACAACTGGATCCAAGCCAAATAGACGATGACATCGAGGAACAAAAAGATCCCGGTACCTCTTTTAAAAAATATATATGGATAGCAATTGCAGGGGCTGTTTTGGTTATAGCGGTTGTCCTTAGAAAAAAATTATAAACAAAAAAGGGAAATCTTTGATGAAGAAAAGAATATTGTATATAAGTATATTTATATCTCCTATTATACTGGCATTTTTGACACTGTTCATAGGCAGGTATCCTGTGCCCATAGCAGATATGCCGAAGATATTCACCTATCCGTTTTTAAAAAATAGCAGTGGAATAGATGACACATACTATGCCGTTATCTGGAGTATCCGTATGCCCAGGGCCATATTGGCCGCATTGGTAGGCGCCTCGTTGGCCGTAAGCGGTGCTGCGTTTCAGGGTTTATTCCATAACCCTCTTGTGAATTCCGGTATGTTGGGTGTCAGCTCCGGAGCCGGGTTTGGCGCGGCTTTAGCTATACTCATGTTTAGTAATTATTCCTTATATATATATCTTTTTGCTCTATTGTTTGGCGGATTAGCGGTATTTCTCAGTTATAGCATAGGGCGTATTTATAAAACGACCCCGACGATTATGTTAATATTGGGCGGGGTTGTGGTATCTTCTATGTTTTCCGCTCTTATTTCTTTTATTAAATATGTTGCGGACCCTTATAACAAGCTGCCGGCTATTACATTTTGGTTGATGGGGAGCCTTGCTTCCGTAAGCCGAAGGGACATTATCATAGGTGTTCCGCCGATGGTTTTGGGCATAGTAGGCCTTATATCGATTCGCTGGAGGATAAATGTACTTTCTATGGGGGATCGTGAGGCCCATACCTTGGGGATAAATACCAATGTAGAAAAATTAGTAGCCATCGGGTTTGCCACTTTGGCTACGGCAGGGGCGGTATGTGTCAGCGGTACAATAGGTTGGATAGGCTTGGTTATCCCTCATATCGGGCGGATGATCGTGGGGAACGATAACAAAGCGCTGATACCGATCAGCAGCGCCTTAGGGGCCTCTTTTCTTATTATCATCGACGACATAGCCAGGACACTTACAGGCGGTGAAATTCCCATAGGTATATTAACATCTCTTGTAGGAGGGCCCTTTTTTGTATATCTGTTGAAAAAGACTAAAGGGGGCAATTGGTAATATGCAGGATTATATTGTACAAGTTAAAGATGCTTCCTTCAGTTATGATGAAAAGCAAATTTTTTCCGATATAAATTTTTCCGTAAGGCCTAAAGAAGTATTGTGCATCATGGGGCCGAATGGATGCGGGAAAACTACCCTATTGGATTGTGTTTTGGGCATACTCAAATTGAAACAGGGAGAAGTACTGATAGAACAGAAAAATCTTAACGATATAAAACCCGGTCAATTAGCGGAGAAGGTTGCATATGTTCCACAGGTTCATCAGAGGACATTTCCGTACATGGTTAAGGATATCGTGCTGATGGGTAGGGCGCATAAAACCAATATTTTTTCCTCGCCCGGCGAGGAGGATATGGAAATCGCAAATGAGGCGATGGAAAAGGTGGGGATTTCAGACCTTGCCGACAGGCCATACACTCAAATAAGCGGGGGACAGAGTCAGTTGGTTATGATAGCCAGGGCCCTCGCACAACGTCCCGGCATAATCATAATGGATGAACCGACCTCCCATCTGGATTTTAAAAATGAGCTGATTGTACTGGAAACCGTGGTGGATTTGATAAAACAAGATAATATCTCCGTAATTATGGCTACCCATTTCCCCAATCATGCTTATTATTTCGAAACCAACAAGGTTTTAACTACCTTGGCCCTCATGAATGATGAAAAATTCGAGAAAATCGGCAGCCCGCAGCAGATATTAAATGAAGATAATGTAAAGAAAATATATGGTGTTAATTCTAAAGTTTTAAATTATAGTGTGGATGAAACCACTTTAATCAGACAGATAGTTCCTTTATCCGTTGTCAAGGATGTTTAAAATAACAGGAATGAGATTTTTTGTTCTTATCATTCGGAATAAATATTATGAAATAATGAAGAATCCTGTTTTTTAAATTTCTTGTTTTGTATATGCAATATTTATCTAATCATCATGTAGTTTAATTATGAGGTTTGGGAGGGCTGTTATTTGAAGGTATTCAGGGAAAAGGGAGGCAGTTAAATGTGGAAATTTACAAAGAATAGAAAATGTTTGAGCATTATCGCTATTTTATTGATATTATTGTTGTTTCAGGGTTGTGCTCCTAAAGAACCGAGTAAACCGGCGGAAGATTTAAATGGGGATACCGTACAATCTGTAACAGTGGTGGATTATTTCGGAAGAAAGGTGACTATTCCGGAAACCGTAGATAGAATCGCTTGCGGATATGCCTATACCGGCCATGTAGTTACCATGCTGGGAAGGGCGGAGGATATGGTTGCGGTTGTGAACGGTTTACAAAGGGATAAGGTTTTGACCAGCAAGTACCCCCATATTAAAGATTTATCCGTGCCTTTCAGTTCGGGTGCGGTGAATATGGAAGAATTGCTTTTAACGGAGCCGGATCTTGTATTTCTAAGGGAAGAAACAGCTCTCAACGAGAGCGTGGTTTCCAAGCTGGATCAACTTAAGATTCCGTACATTGTTATTGAATTTACTTCGATAGAAGAGCAGATAGAGAGTATACTTACAATAGGTAAAGCCATAGATAAAGAGGAAAAGGCAAACAGATATGTGGATTATTACAGGAAGGTAATGAAGGATACGGAAAAAGTGTCGTCTACGATACCCGAAGAAGAGAGGATTACATTGTATCATTCCGTTAATGAGGCGGTCCGCACGGATATTGAAAACAGCCTTGCGGCGGATTGGATCAAAATAACTGCGGGAATAAATGTATCTATAAAGGATGAATTAAAAATTTCCGGTGAAAAATCATTTGCTACATTAGAACAGATCTATCTATGGGATCCCGATATAATAATTGCCAATGAATCTGGAGTCCCGGATTATATGTTGAGCAATGAACAGTGGGCAGGTTTAAGGGCAGTTAAAGAAAAGAGGGTTTATCAGATACCTAACGGAGTTTCCCGATGGGGGCATCCCGGGTCATTGGAAACGCCTCTTGCCATATTGTGGACCTCTAAACTTTTATATCCCCAATATTTTGAACACGTCGACCTTGAGGAAGAAACAAAAAGATATTATGAAGAATTTTTTGACATTTCCTTGGATGATGAGCAGACAAAGGAAATATTGAGGGGAGAAGGGATGAGAGAGCCCAAAACCAATAAATAGTTTGGTGCCGGTGTATGGAGCCTTATCGTGCTTGCGATATAGAATGGAGGATCAATTATGCAAACATTTGTATGCATTGATGATACAGACAATATAAAGGAAAAGAGTACGGGCAAATTGGCACAGGCCATAATTGAACGCATAGAAGAAAGAGGTATCGGAGAATGTTCGTTTATAACGAGGCATCAGCTATATTTTCACCCTGCCATCCCGTATACTTCGCATAATAGCGCTATGTGTTTTGCCGTGAAACATACTGATGATATCTATGTGCCTTTGAGGGACTTGGCTATAGATTTTTTACTGAATGAAAGCGCGGAAGGTTCGGATCCCGGCCTCTGCATAGTGAATATGGAACAACTAAGGGATAGAGAGCTGTTGATGGATTACGGAAACAGGGCTAAAAAAGAAATTTTAACCAAGGAATTGGCCTATGAAACTGCAGAAAAATTAGGGGTTCATCTCTCTGAACACGGAGGCACAGGGGACGGGATAATCGGTGCATTAGCAGGGGTAGGGCTCCGCCTTACCGGCAATGACGGGCGCATCAGGGGAAAGATAAAGTTTCCCTTATTAGGGAATATTTT
>CAYOGD010000091.1:0-5560 GCA_964403395.1 uncultured Alkaliphilus sp. | reverse complement strand
ATTATTATTGAACAGGAGGTGCCAAATGAAATATACAAGGCACAAAAAAATACTTGGAATTATTAAAAATAAAGAAATTGAGACACAGGAGGAATTATCGAACGAATTAAAAAAACAGGGATTAAATGTAACTCAAGCAACGGTGTCCAGAGATATCAAGGAACTCAGGCTTATCAAAATTTTAACTAAAAATGGCAAATACAAATATGCCACATTGAATGGTCAAGATAATATCCTATCCGACCGCCTTGTGAAAATATTCAAAAATTCAATCATATCGATTGATTATGCCGGAAATATTTTAGTCATGAAAACTTTGACAGGCTCTGCACAAGCCGCGGCAGCTACTATAGATGCCGTTGGCCTGGAAGAAGTCGTAGGGACAATTGCAGGGGACGATACTATTTTTTTAGCGATCAGAGATATAGATAAAATGGAAGGCATCATAGAACATTTTAGAAACTTGATGAGATAGAATAGGATTATAATAACAGTTTTAATATATTTTATGTATTATAAACACACCTCCAAAAAGCCAATCTAATTGTAACAGGCAAACAGTTAAAAACAATTTGCTAGATTAGAATGGCAGGAGAGTGGGTTAGATGAATGTTTACAAGAGACTTAAATCAATTTTAGCAATAGGTTTGTCTATTTTTTTTATATTTTTTCTGTGTATGTTTACACTTAATATTATCAATAATGTAAATTCGGAATATAACATAGCGATAGGCGATGAATATGCACTGCGAGCAAGGTTTCCGCTGGGCTTTTCAACGCCTGTAGAGGATATAAATAAAATATTAGAGGTCAATAAAGGAAAAAATGCCACAGGTTCTATATTGACGAATAAAAACATTTTTGAATTAAAAACACTGGATAAAGGAACAACAAATCTTCAATTAAAAATATTGGGTTTGATACCGTATAAAAATATAAAAATCAATGTAGTACCCAAGATTAAAATTATTCCGGGCGGACAGTCCGTAGGTGTGAGATTGAACACGGACGGAGTATTGATTGTGGGAACAGCCGATATTACGGATGATAACTTCAGAACACATAATTTGGCATCGATTTCGGGAATAAAAATAGGGGACACATTGGCTAAGATCAATGATACAAAGATACAGAATGCATCCCATGTCAGTGAAATTGTAAGAGAAAGCGACGGCGATAAGCTCAGTCTCTCCATCATAAGGAATAAAAAAGAATTTGTAATCGATGTAAATCCGATAAAATCCGAACAGGACGGAGAATATAGATTAGGTTTATGGGTGCGCGATAAAACCGCCGGTGTAGGAACATTGAGTTTTATACATCCGGACAGCAGGAAATTCGGTGCCCTTGGCCACGCAATCACAGATGTTGATACCGGAGTATTGCTATCGATAAAAAACGGGGAAATTGTGAGATCAAGAGTTGTTTCCATCGAACAAGGCAGGCGGGGAACTCCCGGGGAGATAAAAGGCGTGTTTTATGAGACCAATAACCCTATAGGGAAAATTGAAAAAAACACTCAATTAGGCGTATATGGGGAACTGCTTCCCGATATTGAGGATATAGATAAACAAAAATCCATGCCCATCGCATACCAACATGAGATCAAAGAAGGAAAAGCATTCATATTGACAACCTTGGATGACAATATGGTAGAAAAATTTGATATAGAGATTACAAGAATAAACCTGCAAACAAAGCCGGATTCAAAGAGCATGATAATTAAAATTACGGACAAAAGATTATTGAAAAAAACGGGAGGGATCATTCAGGGAATGAGCGGAAGCCCTATAATCCAGAACGATAAGATTATAGGCGTGGTTACCCATGTTTTAGTCAACGACCCTACCAAAGGATATGGCGTGTTTATTGAGTGGATGATTTTCGAATGCCAAACAGCCGACAGTAACCGGTGAAAAATTTGGGGAAAAATGTATTATATTTTTTTTATGAATTAATTTTAAATAGAAGGGATTGAACATATGCTGTCGAATATGTTAATTAGAATAGAGAGATAGATAAGAGATATGAAAAATGAAGGTTTTAAGGGGGAAAATTTTAATGGATGATAAAAAAATAAAGGTCTTGATAGCTGATGATAATAAAGATTTCTGCGACATCATGGATGAGTATTTAAAAAAACAAGACGATATCGAGGTGATAGGAATAGCTAATGATGGAAAAGAGGCTATCGAATTAATATCGCAAGAATTACCGGATTTGGTTATATTGGATATCATAATGCCGCATCTGGACGGGTTGGGGGTCCTGGAACAGATGAACAATATGAATTTGGATAAATTTCCTAAGGTTATCATACTATCGGCAGTAGGCCAGGATAAAATCACACAGAGAGCAATAAGTTTAGGCGCTGATTACTATGTAATTAAACCCTTCGATTTTGAAATTTTTATCGATAGAATAAGGCAAATAACGGGAGCCAAGGAGGCTGCTGTCCCTGATAATATTGTGAATAAGAACCGGCAGGGGCGTTCCGCCTTGATAACAAAAAATCGCAGCCTTGAAGCGGAAATTACTAATATAATACATGAAATCGGGGTTCCTGCTCATATTAAAGGATATCTCTATTTGAGAGAAGCCATTGCAATGGTTGTGGAAAACACGGGGTTGTTGAGTGCGGTTACAAAAGAATTATATCCATCCATAGCCAAAAAATTTGATACCACATCAAGCAGAGTTGAAAGGGCGATAAGGCATGCCATAGAAGTGGCCTGGAGCAGAGGAAAAGTGGATACGATAAATAACCTATTTGGATATACAATCAATAATCACAGGGGAAAACCCACTAATTCGGAATTTATCGCGATGATTGCGGATAAATTGAGATTAGAACAACAGGTAGGCTAAAAATTAGGGGCTAGCAGAAACATATATTTTGCTAGTCCCTATCTAATACTTCTTCTACTGCGGAATTGATGATATCCATGCCGTATCCTCTTCTATATAGAGCATGTTTAACTTTTTGCCGCAATAAATATGGATTATCTTCTTTTCGTCTGTACCTGGAAAGATATTCTTCAGCCAATTTCACGGCTTGTGACTGATATTTTTCCCGGTTGGAGATTACAACAGATTGAACTTTCTCGTCCTGATCCAAATAACTTAAACAGTCATCTATAATTTCCCAAGTAAATCTTTTTTGGGCCAGCAATTGAGATAATTTATCTTTTAACTGTTTGTAGGGCAGGTCGGATTTTCGATAAAAATATTTTTTACCGATTTTTTTTGCGATTTCTAAATTTATATCATAGGAAAATACAGGAATACAACTTTCGATCATCTCCTGAGGTATTCCCTTTCTCATCAATTCCAACTCCACGGTGCCTACGCTCTTTTTTTTTGATTCCATCGCATCAGCGATATAACTCACTGTATATTGCCTATCATCTATAAATTTGTAATATGATAACTTTTCCAAGACCCTGTCTATAGTTGCATCCCCATAGCCCTTTTTCGCAAGATATGTCCTTATTTCATATTCGGTTCGGGGCTTAAAGGACAGATAATATGTTGCAAGCCGAAAGCCGGACTTTTCCTTATTCTCTTTAATTATTTTTGATGAATCATCTATATTCAATTCTATCCCTTCTTTATATTTATATTTTGATGTATTTTTTACATCAGTTCATTTGAGGATATCCCTATAATAAAATATTATATACCATACGGCCGCCCATTAAAAGGATCTCATTTTTTTAATATAGCAAACTTTACCAAAATACTACTTTTAAGATTTTTATGATATAATTAATTTCTAGACGATCTTAATTCAAAATATGATGTATATATCACGTCTATAATTTTAAAAATAAGTATGTTTATGTCAAATATGTAAACATTATATAGATAAACTATTGGAAGGAGATTCACATGTATATCAGGGCCCCTATAAGGATGGGCAAAAAAACGAAAGTCTTGGTAAATAGATTGGAACCGGGAGATATCGCCGTAATTGATCATGATGATTTAGATGAAATTGCTGCAAACTCCCTTGTGGAAAAAAAAGTTGCCGCTGTTGTCAATTGCGGAAAATCTATAACAGGGAGATACCCTAACTTAGGCCCGAAGATATTGTCCAATGTCAATATTCCTATTTTTGATGTGATTAAGGGCGATATATTCAATGACTTAAAGGAAGGGAAAATCATAGAGATTGCAGCCGGGCGAATTTTTACCGATAATAGGATGATTGGGGAAATTGAACTCCTGTCCCCTGAAAAAATTGACAATCTACTGATGTTGGCGGAAGAAAACATAGAGATAGAATTAGAAAAATTCATCAGAAATACTCTGATACATGCAAATAGAGAAAAGGATTTTATTTTAGGTAATTTAAAAATTCCCGAAATCAATACCGAAATCAAGGGAAAACATGCCTTAGTAGTTGTAAGAGGACAAAACTATAGAGAAGATTTGAGTGCTATATTATCATACATAAAAGAAGTCAATCCTGTCTTGATAGGTGTGGATGGCGGTGCGGATGCACTGATGGAATTCGGCTTAACCCCGGATATAATAATCGGTGATATGGATAGTGTCAGTGATGAATGCCTGAAAAGATGCAAAGAAATTATTGTACATGCTTATTTAGATGGAGAGGCTCCGGGTATGGAAAGGATCAATAATTTAAGGCTGGACGCAAAGCTGTTTCCGGCCCCGGGTACCAGTGAGGATATAGCTATGTTGCTTGCCTATGATAAAGGTGCGGACCTTATCGTAGCCGTAGGGACACATTCGAATATGATTGATTTTCTGGAAAAGGGAAGAAAAGGTATGGCGAGCACTTTCCTGGTTAGAATGAAAGTAGGCTCAAAGTTAGTGGACGCCCGAGGTGTCAATAAATTATATAAGAGCAATATCAAACTTAAATATGTTATCTGGTTCATCGTAGCGGCCTTTATCCCTATATTGGCTATCGCTCTTGTATCACAGCCGATTCAAAATTTATTCAGGTTGATAAGCATCAGATTGAGGATGCAGTTCGGGTTATAGGAGGACTTATAATGGGTATCAATATCAAGTACTATATCATTTCTATTGCTGCTATATTTATTTCATTGGGCATAGGTATATTTGTAGGTTCTAATATGAATGGACAGGAACTATATCTGAAACAGCAGCAAGCTTTGGTTGATAGTTTGGAAAACAGGTTTACCGAATTTAAAAGGGATAAAGAAAATTTGGAACAGGATATTCAAAACTTAAACATTGAAAAAGAAAGACTGAGTGTATTTGTCGGAAATATGTTCTATGAAATAGTCCATGACAAATTGGAGGGATTGAATATCGGCATAATAGAAACTACGAATTATTATTTTTATGACGATATCAAGGACACACTGAAATTATCCGGGGCTTCCGTACCTGCCCATGTCAGGTATATGGATAAGATATATAATGCCACCGGAGAGCAGTTACAGGAAATTAATGATTTAGCGGAAACTGTGCTGGAAAAAAATGAAGACCTCATTGATTTTATAAATGATGAAATAATTAACTCTTTTGTATCTAAGGATGTGAACGATACACTGAGATTTTT
>CAYOGD010000090.1:0-5636 GCA_964403395.1 uncultured Alkaliphilus sp. | reverse complement strand
ACAACCTGTATATTACATATATTAATAAGCAGGGAAGAAATAACAAAAGGGGGAATCGGAAATTGAGATTGATTATTATACGGAAACAATGGCTCATCATGATTTCAATACTGTTGCTTTTAGCAATAATATCGACAATTGCATTATCATATCGCAACAAATATTTAGCCACAAGCAGTCTCCCTACCACAACAAAAGTGATAGTTATAGATCCCGGGCACGGCGGATTTGACCCGGGTAAATTAGGAGATAAAGGCAACCATGAAAAAGCTATAAATTTAGCAATTTCCCTGTATTTACGCGAGTATTTGGAACAGAGCGGATCTATTGTAATCATGACCAGGGAAGAGGATGTTGATCTATATGTGGACGACGGTAGTGGCAGGAGAAAGAAAACTATTGATCTTACAAACAGAAAAGATATCGTAACGAAAAACAAACCCCATGTCCTCATAAGTATCCATGTCAATAGTTTTCCGCAGCCCAGGTATCAGGGGGCACAAACATTTTATTCGGAGGATAATGAAAAATCGAAAGAATTAGCTATTATAATTCAGGAAGAATTGGCCCGGGTGCTGAATGAAGATAACAAGAGAGAGGCCTTAAAAAAAGACGATGTTTATATGATAAAGGGGTTAGATATACCGGCTGTTTTGATTGAGTGCGGTTTTTTATCTAACCCACAGGAAGAACAAAGGCTGAATGACCCACAATACCAGCAAAAAATCGCATGGTCTATTTATGTAGGGCTTCAAAGATATCTTAAAATGTCTTTCCGGGAATAATTATATCGATTATGCCTATTACAAGAGCTCCAATAAGTGCACCCCATATATTAACTCTCATTGTAGGGACCAAAAATTGAGTTCCATAGAGTACAATTGCCGATACAATAAAACCGGAGAATCCTCTGCCAAAAGGTGAAGCTTGTAAATCTGTTACTCTCTGAATCAAATAATCAACCACTGAAATGACTATGGCTGCCAATAAAACCGCCCAGATACTGTTGATTGTGAAACCCGGTGTAAGAAAGGCCGCAATAGCTATCACTATAGCCGATAAAATGAGTCTCAATATTAAACCTACCCAACTGTCAGACTCTTGGGTTCTATTATCATTTCTTTCTTCAGACATATAAAAACTCTCCTTTACAAAAGTTATAGTCAGCTTGTAGCTTAGTATAGTTATTTGTAGAATTAATTAAAATTATTCTCATATTTAAATTTGTTATCATATAATTTTAATTATATTTGATGTCCGTGGTACACGGCCTGTTATGCTGTAAATTGAAAATCAAAATGCAGGAGTGCCGGAAACAATTTTATAGTATATCATTTCCGGCACCTTGATTTTTAGTCTCTCTGTTCGCTTATTATTATTGCAATTCACTTTTCATTTGATTATATTTGGTTTTCGCATTCTGCACATCCTGGCCCGGAGCAGGCTTGGTTTGGTACCAGCCTCTCTGCTGCATAGCATTGAATATTTGGAACTGAATTTCTTGAGAATCAGTCAGGCATTTGGTCAGATGTTGTCTCAGATTGGGACAGGATGTCTCGGTTATACCAGTATTGTATGCAGAGATTATCTGTTTTTCACTGGTCAATAAGTCGTTTATCACTTCCTGTTCACTGAGTCCGGGAATATTCATTTGCATAAAAATACCTCCTTATTATATTGAGTATATCTGTCAATGAGAATTTAAGTAATTTAACAATTCATTATAATGCTGCTTGTGTTTTTGAGACGATTGCTGGCAAAGATTTTTCAGCTCCATATCGGTGCAGCAGTTAGCACAGTGGCTAAATTTTTTTGACATAAGGGATTCATAATTTAATTGATCCTCCAAGACCTTTAAATTGTTGGAATCCATTTGCCCGGATTGAATATTCATTTGAGTATGCATAAGACTACCTCCTTATAAGATATGTGTATAGTTTCTGAACCCCATATTAGAAGCCGAAAACCGGTATGCTGTGCAGCAAATTTTTTTAGGATTTTATCTTCTTCTAATCAGTGATCGTTCATCTTATGTATAGATTTTAGGTGCTCCTGATTTTCGGCTTCTGACTGCTTATATGGGTTGACTCATAATACTATTATTTGAAAAAAAACGGAATATATAGCTGGAAAATAATACAAGTGATGAATTCGGAAAGATAATCATTATAAAAATGCGGGCATAGTTTGATAATGCAAATTAATTATGGAGAAAATAAATTTATGCTGTCTGAGGGGTTTAAAAAACTTGACAATATGTTTGCAATTTGATACTTTTATCTTTAATAAAACTTTAGGTTTTACTAAAAACTTGTAAAGATCATATCTTATAATATAAATCAGGATAAAATTGAACGGAGGAGAGGATTATGGAGGAAAAAATTATAAAGGATGGGATAACTTTTGACGATGTGTTGTTGGTCCCGGCGAAATCAGAGGTTTTACCGAGCCAGGTGGATGTCTCGACATATTTAACTAAAAAAATCAGGCTCAATATTCCATTGATGAGCGCAGGAATGGATACGGTGACCGAGGCTAAGATGGCTATTTCCATGGCAAGAGAGGGCGGAATCGGAATCATCCATAAAAATATGTCCATAGAGGAACAGGCATTAGAAGTGGACAAGGTTAAAAGAAGCGAACATGGCGTTATTGTAGACCCGTTTTTTTTATCTCCGGACCATACGGTGGGGGATGCTCTGGAATTGATGGCGAGATACAGAATTTCCGGTGTGCCTATCACGGAAAAAGGCAAGCTTGTAGGGATTATTACCAACAGGGATACCCGATTTGAGACAAATTATAAAAAGAAAATATATGATGCGATGACGAAGGAAAATTTAATCACCGCAAGAGAAGGGGTAACAATGGATCAGGCCAAGGATATACTCATGGCTCATAAGATAGAAAAGTTGCCCTTAGTGGATGAAAAGGGCATGTTAAAAGGCCTGATTACAATTAAGGATATAGAGAAAGCGATATTGTTTCCGAATTCTTCGAAGGACAGCAACGGAAGGCTGTTGGCCGGTGCGGCCGTGGGAGTCGCTAAAGACACCATGGAGAGAGTAGAGGCACTGTATAATTCAAAGGTTGACGTTATAGTTATAGATACTGCTCACGGGCATTCCAAGGGAGTGATTGAAACCGTCAAGTTGGTAAAAGAAAAATATGAGGGCCTTCAAGTTGTTGCAGGGAATATTGCAACGGCTGAGGCGGCAAGAGAACTGATAGAGGCGGGAGCAGATGCTATTAAGGTCGGTATCGGACCTGGATCTATATGTACAACCAGAGTGATTGCCGGAATAGGAGTACCGCAGATCACCGCAGTTTGCGATTGTGCAAAAGTAGCGGAGGAATACGGGATTCCGGTTATTGCGGATGGAGGCATTAAATATTCCGGTGATATTCCGAAAGCTATTGCGGCAGGTGCCGGCGTCATCATGATAGGTTCTTTATTTGCCGGGACAGAAGAAAGCCCGGGAGAGACTATCATATTTAAAGGCAGGAGTTTTAAAGTATATAGGGGTATGGGGTCCATCGCTTCCATGGAGAAAGGGAGCAGGGACCGTTATTTCCAAGAAGATGGCAGAAAATTGGTGCCCGAGGGCGTAGAAGGTAAAGTGCCCTATAAAGGACATGTGAAGGATACCATATATCAGCTGATCGGTGGACTGAGGGCGAGCATGGGCTATTGCGGAACCCCGACAATAAAAGATTTACAGAGAGATGGTAAATTTGTACGTATTACAGGTGCCGGATTAAGAGAAAGCCATCCTCACGATATAATCATCACAAAAGAAGCTCCGAACTACAGTATAGAAGAATAGGGCGGTAGAAGGTGTAGGGATGTCATTCTAAGACGGACAGTATGAGTTTGACCCACGAAGGATCTCAAAGGGCTTGAGACCTACGGGGACTGTCCCTGCTGGGTAGTCTTTTTTAGCCAGAGGGACTGTCCCCTTAGTTTTCATAAGAATAGATAAATGAGAAAGAGCGATGTATATGAGAAACGGAACCGATATTAAAAGATATATAGATAAACAGATAGATGAAATTAAAAATAAGGTAGGCAATAAAAAAGCTATATGCGCTTTGTCCGGCGGTGTGGATTCCACTGTAGCCGCTGTGCTTGTGCACAGGGCGATAGGGGATCAATTGACATGTATTTTTGTCGACCACGGATTGATGCGAAAAAACGAAGGCGATTGGGTAGAAGATCTATTCAAAAATCAGTTCAAAATGAATTTTGTCCGCATAAACGCCAAAGATAGATTTTTTGACAAGCTAAAAGGGATAGAAGATCCCGAGCAAAAGAGAAAAATCATAGGAGAACAGTTTATCCGGGTGTTTGAAGAGGAATCCAACAAATTAGGGAAATTTAATTTCTTGGTACAGGGTACCATATATTCAGATGTAATAGAGAGCGGTGCGAAAGGCAGAGCCGGTATAAAAAGTCATCATAATGTGGGAGGCCTGCCGGAAGATGTAGATTTTGAATTAATAGAGCCCTTGAGGCAGCTTTATAAAGATGAAGTGAGATTGGTAGGGGAAGAATTGGATCTAGCACATGAACTCGTGTGGCGGCAACCTTTCCCCGGCCCGGGGCTTGCAGTGAGAGTGTTGGGCGAGATAACGGAAGAAAAAGTAAACATAGTAAAAGAAGCGGATGCAATAGTCCGGGAAGAAGTGAAGAATGCCGGCTTGGAAGGCGAAATCTGGCAGTATTTTGCCGTGCTTCCAAATATCAAAAGCGTCGGGGTGATAGACGGAAGAAGATCCTATGTACACACTATCGCCATACGAGCCATTTCAAGCGTAGATGCCACAACGGCGGATTGGTTCAGAATACCCCATGAGGTGCTGAATACCATGTCAACCAGAATAACAAATGAGGTGAAAGGAGTAAATAGGGTGGTATACGATATCACTTCTAAACCACCGGCAACAGTGGAGTGGGAGTGATGAGACGATGCCAATAAAGCCTGTATCCATACGGGTTTGCGGATTCTTGATGCCATCCGTAGCAACGTTTTGGCAACATTTCGTAGTATCACAATAGTATCAGCCATAAGAAAAGAGCTAACTGATTTTTGAAGTCAGTTAGCTCATTTTGTTATCTATGTTTGTTGTCCCAAAAATCATAAAGATATGGTAATGCCGCCTTTATAAACCCATTTATTAGATAAGACGATTGTCCACGTTTTTCTAAAAATCCTAATAGATCCTTGTAAAGTTGGCTGTCAGATAGGGATAAATATGTTTCGGTACTCCTCATTTTTATAACAACGTCTTCATCAATACTTCTTTCACCTAAAAAATCACAAAGGTATTGAATTGCTTTTGAGTAGGATCTTGCTTTTCCAGAATCAATTCCGGGTGTCTTACAGTAATCTTCAAAATCATTAAAGAATTTATTCATTTACTTCACCTTTATCCTTTCTTAAGACATTCACATGACAATCACTCAATTCTTGCGAAGGAACCTTTGCTCACCGTTGGAAAGTATCAAACTCAGGGTAGTTATACCGCCATTGGTCGTATTCTTCTTTGGTGATTTCCCCAGCTTTGAGTTTTGCAGTCCGTTCCTGCCAAGCGGAAAGCATTTCATGCATTCCTACATAAGCCATACCCTTGGA
>CAYOGD010000089.1:0-5654 GCA_964403395.1 uncultured Alkaliphilus sp. | reverse complement strand
TATCTTTTACGGTAAACGATAAGATAAGGATAGCCAGGAGGCTGGATTCTTTAGGTGTAGACTATATAGAAGCGGGGAATCCCGGTTCCAATCCGAAGGACATGGAGTTCTTCGACAGGATAAAAGAAAAGCCCCTGAGTCATGCGAAACTGGTGGCCTTTGGCAGCACGCGAAGGCCGGGAATAAGGGCAGCGGACGATACCAATGTGAAAGCCCTACTCACGGCCAATACCGAAGCGGTGGCTATATTCGGAAAAAGTTGGGATTTTCATGTCACGGATATCATAAGGACCACTCTGGAGGAAAATCTCGATATGATTCGGGATACCGTATCCTTCTTAAAAGCTGAGGGCAAAGAGGTAATCTTTGATGCGGAACATTTCTTCGATGGTTACAAAGCCAACAGGGAATATGCCCTGGAGAGCCTGGAAGCAGCCAAGGAGGCGGGAGCGGATTCCCTGGCCCTCTGTGATACCAACGGAGGCTGTTTCCCTTCTGAGATAGCGGAGATAACAAAAGATGTGGCAGAGAGGTTTAACATATCCATAGGCATCCATTGTCATAATGACGGGGGCATGGCGGAGGCCAACTCCATCGTAGCCGTGGAGGAAGGGGCCGATCAGGTGCAGGGGACCTTCAACGGTTATGGGGAGCGCTGCGGAAACGCCGATCTATCCATAATCATACCCAATCTTCAATTGAAGCGGGGGATGGCCTGTATAAAGGAAGAGGGAATGAGGGAGTTAAGCGCGGCCTGCCGCTATATAAGCGAGATTGCAAACCTGCCGTTTAATGAGAGACAGCCCTACGTAGGCAGGAGCGCCTTTGCTCATAAAGGCGGTATGCACATCGACGGCGTCCAAAAAAGTCGGCATTCCTTTGAGCATATTGCACCGGAACTTGTGGGAAACGAGCGGAGGATACTGATGTCCGAAGTTTCGGGCAGGAGCACGATATTAAAAGGGATCCAAAAAGTTGCGCCTTCGGTTTCAAAGGAATCTGAGGAAACCATCCTGATCATGGATAAATTGAAACAGTTGGAGCATGAGGGTTTCCAATTTGAAGGTGCGGAGAGCTCTTTTGAGCTGATGGTGAGGCGAGCCCTTGGAAAGGATAAAACCTTCTTTGATGTGAAGGATTTCAGGGTCTTATGCGAGGAGCATTGGCAAAACGATTACAGCGCGTCGGCTATCATAAAGTTGGGGGTAGACGGAAATGAAGAGATTGTTGCGGCGGAAGGGGACGGACCCGTAAATGCTCTGGATACGGCTCTTCGTAAGGCTTTGGAGATATTTTATCCTCAGCTGAAGAGGATGCGCCTGACGGACTATAAGGTAAGGGTGGTGGACACCGCAAAGGGCACGGCTGCAAAGGTAAGGGTTCATATTGAATCCACCGACGGAGAGAGGGTTTGGGGCACGGTAGGCCTTTCCACTAACATCATCGAAGCCAGTTGGAATGCCTTGGTGGACTCTATAGAATATTTTCTGTATCTGAATGGCAACGATGAAGGTTAAGCTTGGAATATATGAAGGGAGTGAAGGTTATGGGAATGACCATGACACAGAAGATTTTAGCGGCTCACGCCGGCCTTGATGAGGTTGTGGCGGGGCAGCTTATAATGGCAGATTTGGATTTGGTTTTAGGCAACGATATAACCAGCCCTGTAGCTATAAATGAATTTAATAGGATGGGAGTAGATGAGGTCTTTGATAAAACGAAGATAGCTCTTGTGCCGGATCATTTTACTCCTAATAAGGATATAAAAGCCGCGGAGCAATCTAAGCTTATACGGGAATTTGCTCTAAAGAAGGGGATTGAAAATTACTTTGAAATAGGCGAGATGGGTATCGAGCACGCCTTGATTCCGGAGAAGGGCCTGGTTGTCGGCGGCGATGTGGTGATAGGTGCGGACTCTCATACCTGTACCTATGGAGCTTTGGGAGCTTTTTCCACCGGAGTGGGCAGCACGGATATGGCGGCCGGAATGGCCAACGGTAAGGCCTGGTTTAAGGTTCCGGAAGCCATCAAAATAATATTAAAAGGAAGCCTTCCTAAATGGGTAAGCGGGAAGGATGTAATATTGCACATCATAGGCATGATAGGGGTGGACGGCGCTCTCTACAAATCTATGGAGTATACGGGGCCCGGGGTGGCGTCTCTATCCATGGACGACAGGTTCACCATAGCTAATATGGCCATCGAGGCGGGGGCAAAAAACGGGATCTTTGAAATAGATGAAAAAACCGTCGCCTATATGGAGGAGCATTCCACCAAGGAATACACTGTCTATAAGGCCGACGAGGATGCGAAGTATGTAAAGACCTTGGAAATAGATTTATCTGCTCTGAGGCCTACGGTAGCTTTTCCTCATCTTCCTGACAATACCAGGACCATAGACCAGGTAGGGGATATACCCATCCATCAGGTGGTGATAGGTTCTTGCACCAATGGAAGGATTGGGGATCTCAGGATAGCAGCCGAGATTTTAAAGGGTAGGAAGATAAAGAAGGGTATCAGAACCATCATCTTCCCGGCCACTCAAAAGATCTATCTCAAGGCCATGGAGGAGGGGCTCTTGAAGATATTTGTCGAGGCCGGTGCTGCTGTCAGCACTCCTACCTGCGGGCCATGTTTAGGCGGCCATATGGGGGTGCTCGCATCGGGAGAGAGGGCGGTTTCTACAACTAACAGGAATTTTGTGGGCAGGATGGGCCATGTCGAGAGTGAGGTATACCTAGCAAGCCCTGCCGTTGCGGCGGCTTCAGCCCTGACGGGTAAAATTTCATCACCTGAGGAGGTAATGCAGAGCTATGAAAGGTAAAGTCATAAAATACGGAGATAATGTGGATACGGATGTTATCATCCCTGCCAGATATCTGACCACCAGCGATATAGATGAGCTGGCAAAGCATTGCATGGAGGATCTGGATAAGGATTTTGTAAACAGGGTGAGGCCCGGGGATATAATAGTAGCAGGCAAAAATTTTGGCAGCGGCTCTTCCAGGGAGCATGCACCGGCAGTTATCAAAGCCTCGGGGATAAGCTGCGTAATTGCGGGAACCTTTGCCAGAATCTTCTTCAGAAATGCTATAAATATAGGGCTTCCCATCATGGAATCTGAGGAGGCCTCGAAGGATATAGAGGATGGGGATGTGGTTTTAATAGATGTTTACAGCGGAGAAATAATCAATGAGACCAAGAATAAGACCTACAAGGGAACACCTTTTCCCGAGTTCATACAGGATATAATTAAGGCGGAAGGCCTTATAAACTATATAAAGGGAGAGGGGAAATAGACATGAAGATAGCTTTGATTCCCGGGGACGGAATAGGACCTGATATAATAGACCAGGCGTTAAAAGTGCTGGGTGCCGTTTCCCGAAAGTATGATGTTAAATTTGATTTCGAAGAGGTCTTGATGGGCGGGGTAGCCATAGATAAAACCGGGGTACCCCTTCCGGAGGAGAGTTTAGATATATGTAAGAACAGTGATGCTGTGCTGTTGGGTGCCGTAGGTGGGGACGAATGGGATAATCTGCCCGGTCATTTAAGGCCGGAGGCGGGACTCTTAGGCCTTCGAAAGGGCTTGGGGGCCTTTGCTAACCTCCGTCCCGCTATACTGTTTCCTCAACTGAAGGATGCCTCAACCTTAAAGCCGGAAGTTCTGGGGGACGGCCTTGATATTATGGTTATCCGCGAGCTTACGGGGGGCCTTTACTTTGGCGAAAAGGGCAGAGAGGGTGAGGGCACTTGTGAAATGGCATGGGATACCTTGGTTTATACCTATTCTGAGATTGAAAGGATAGTAAGAGTGGGCTTCGAACTGGCCATGAAGCGGAAGAAAAAGCTCATGTCCGTGGATAAAGCCAATATTTTGGAGAGCTCCAGGTTATGGCGGGAAGTTGTCACTGAGATTGCCAAGGATTATGAAGAGATTGATTTAAGCCATATGTATGTTGATAATGCAGCTATGCAGCTGATCAGAAATCCGAGGCAGTTTGATGTGATAGTTACGGAAAATATGTTCGGGGATATCCTGAGCGACGCGGCTTCTATGTTGACGGGTTCTTTGGGCATGCTACCCTCCGCCAGTTTAGGCGATGGAACCCCCGGTATTTACGAGCCCATACACGGCTCGGCGCCGCAGATTGCGGGCCAAGATAAAGCCAATCCCATAGCCACCATCATGAGTGTTGCCATGATGTTGAGATATAGTTTTGATATGGAAGAAGGGGCTTTGGATGTGGAAAAAGCTGTTTCCAAAGTCTTAGATAAGGGCTATAGAACCGAAGACATCATGGAGGACGGCAAAAACCTTGTCGGAACCGATAAAATGGGAGACTTAATAGTTTCTGAAATTTAATCATATAAGAAAAGAACCACGGTGTCAGGTACAGTGGTTCTTTTTTGTTCGGAAAAAACCACGGTGTCAAAAAAACCACGGTGTCAGGTACAGTGGTTCTTTTTACGAGAAACTAAAATCATTTAATTATTATCAGTTTAGCCAAATAGTATTAAAATATAGTTATCAATGAGGCGGTCAGACCATGTGTTTTCCCGCTTTTTTTATACACAGAATTTAGGATATATATGCCAAGGTTATGGATATTTCACGGATGTACGTGTCTTTTTTATCCGATACCGGATTACAATATTTTAAATTTGTTCAGTGTTGGATAAATGCGTATATTGATAAGATTTCTTTATATAATGGGGTAAGGAGGTGTTCAAAATAAGTGTTTTAGAGATTGTTTTATTTATAATCCTTGGTATTATACTAGGTATGGTTGGTCAGGGGGCAAGAGCAGTAGTAGGTATAAAAAAAAGATACGATAAAGTGAGCGAGAGCCGTGAGGATTGGTTTGATGCAAAATTACTAATGATTAGCCTTATGATAGGTGGTATTGCCGGGGCTTTAGGTGCTATTGCATTATTGGACAGAAGGGTGACAGACAGGCAGACATTATTAACCTTAATTACAATCGGATACGCGGGAACAGATTTCATTGAAGGTTTTATGAAGAAAAGTCTACCGGATTAAAAACAGGTTTAAAAAGAACCATGGTGTCAGGTACCGTGGTTCTTTTTTGCCTCTATTTATTTCCACATCAAACCCCATCGGTTTTTAAACGTACCTTTTTGACTTCATTCATAAACACCTTTGCACGTTCAAAATCTACAGGATTCCTCCAATTATTATCTTTTTTAAACCAACTGCCGACAATCGCGCCAACGGCAACACCTAGTAAACTATCTGCATTATCCAGTGTTATACCGCTTCCAAGCAAAATCGGCAATGATACTGTTTTCCTACAGTCACGAACCTTCACTTCATCAGGTGCTGTTCCCGTTTCAAATCCTGTGATTATCAAAGCATCTACCCCCTGCAGCAGACTTTCTAGATCTAATGCAAGATTCCTTTTACAATTTTGTTCGATTACATTATTAAATAAAGAATACTATATGAAATAATCATACTATAAAAACGGCTAAATATTTTGAATATTTTCGTGTAACAGGGCTACAATTTCGGTAAATTTCAGAGCGAGCAAAACAGGCGTAATTTAACCGGCTCTCTATGGTCGGATAAGAGGCCCAATAAGGACCAGAATATTCTTTTATTTCATTAATGGAATCGGCGTCTTTTTCAA
>CAYOGD010000088.1:0-5842 GCA_964403395.1 uncultured Alkaliphilus sp. | reverse complement strand
CTCCACGTCCTACCTTTAGGGAATATATATGGAACAGTGAGAGGTTTGGCATCTTTGTTCAAATAAAAGAACTTGTTATTTAATCTATCCATATCCAATTATTGCTGCGCCTATTGCGCCAACAAACTGAGATTTATCAGAAGATTTAACTTCCACCTTTAATCTTTCGCTGAGAAGTTTGCCCATCTTTTCGCTTCTGGAAACCCCGCCGGAAAAGAATACGACTTCTTCCACACCCATTTTTCCAATCAATGAATATGTCTTATTGCATACGGAGTGCAGGAGGCCGGATGCGATGGCATTTTTAGGGGTTCCTTCTGCTATCAGGCTCACAACTTCGGATTCCGCAAAAACTGTACACATGCTGTTGATATTGGCCGGTTTTGCTCCCGATGCCAGCTGTGAAAGTTCATCAATATCTATTTCTAATGCATTTGACATCACTTGTAAGAATCTTCCTGTCCCGGCTGCACATTTATCATTCATTAAAAAATCAACAACATTGCCTTTTTTGTTTATTTTAATAACTTTGCTGTCTTGTCCGCCAATGTCTATAATCGTTCTGATATCAGGGTCTATATAATGTGCTCCCCTGCCATGGCATGTAATTTCCGTAATTTTTTTATCTGCAAAGGGAAGGGATACCCTCCCATAACCGGTTCCTATTATTGTACCGATATCGTCTTCAGTGATATTAAGTTTTTTCATTATATCTTTTAAAAGCTGCATACCCGATTCTTTTGGGCTCCAGCCTGTGGGCATAAGTGCTGTTACAAGAATTTTTTCACCATCATAGGCTGCGGCCTTTGCTGCTACCGAGCCTACATCTATCCCAACGCTAATCACCAAATCACTTCCTTAATCAAATATGTATTTCTGTTTAAGCTGTAACTGCACTCACCATGGTCTCTAAAAAGGCCTCTGTCCTGACTTTGATTTGGCCTACATCGGAATCGGAATAATCTGTTTCTATCTGTAAAAATGGGAGACCCAGCTCATCCCTGACAAAATTTCGCACATCATAGGATTCCACATTATATGTATGACAAGCTATCCAGGTGAGGTCCACTACACCATCTACCTCATATTTTTCTACCAATCTTTTGATTAAATCTAACCTTCCGTCATTGTATGTCATGCAGGAACAGGATGTAGATAAATATTTTTCCGCAATGGCAGTGATTGGATCTTTGGTTTCATCTATCAATGTATCCAAACCTTTATAGCCCGTACAATTTTCTAAAGCTACAACACTTGCCCCGGATTCCTCCAAGATCTTTAACACCTTTTCCGACCCGCTTCCAATGGGGCATCCTGTTAACAAAATACGCGGGGCATTTTCATCAAAGGCAAAAACACCCTTTTTCGTTCGTTCTTCAACCTCGGCAATCAATCTCTCTATGAGTTCTATACCGGCTTCCTTATTTACATTAAAACCTTTCAACCATTGTGCTAACATCATATCCATACCTGTTAACGGCGCAGGTTTATGGGTGTTTAGTTCATGCAATTTTTTCATTACAACTCTTTCCTTATTCATCAATTTGATAGCATCTCTCAATTTATCATCTGTGATCTCTAATTCAAATTCTTTTTCTAAAAAATTTTTAAATTTAACCATTTCGTTTTTCCATATATCCAAGGCATCGTCATCTTTAGCCGTTTGCGGCAAGTTCATAACATGCATGGGTTTTATTTTTCCCATCAGCTCGTACATTTTCTTTTTGCCGTCACATGTAGTTTCCGCCAACAGTACATCTGAAAAATAGAAATAGGGACATGTATCTGTAATAGCATAGCCATAACTGGACTTTATAAGTGCACATAGGTTTCTTGGCAATTCCCTTTCCGCATCTCCTACAGGATCCTGTGTTGTTCCGCATAATGTAACAGAAATCGCATCGGCTGCTAAGGATATCTCCTGTGGTGAAAATATGCAGTACATTCCAACTACTTTTCTACCTGCTTCATGTGCCTCTTTAATATTGAGAGAATTTATACCTCTTAATCCCTCTATTTCCTCCATAATTTCCGGCCTCATTTTAACCCCCCTATACTTTTAGTTTTAATCTGGCAGTTCCAATTAAATTTTATCACTATAAGCAAATAGCTACCAATTGGAAATACTTATTTATATTTCATGTATTATTACTTTTATCTATAGACTTAGTTCGACAATTTTCCTGGGCATCCTTAACCTCTTTCTCTGATTGAGATTATCTATACAGATGCACAATCTTATTAGGAAAACCTATTTCCCCGTTTTTACAAAATCCATTATACTATACTGTGTAAATGTATTTATATTTTTAAAAATTAAATTATTATAGGTAGGTGATGGTTGATCAATGAAAAACATATTGGCGACTAAATGGGGTATTATTATTGTTGGTGTAGTAATCGGTGTTTTAGCATCATTGCTACAGTTTTGGGGGAATCCTGCGAACATGGGCATCTGTGTAGCCTGTTTTGTTCGGGATATCACAGGTGCATTAGGTTTGCACAGAGCTGCTGTGGTGCAATACCTCCGCCCGGAAATCATCGGTTTTGTTCTGGGTTCTTTTGGTGCGGCATACTTGTTCAAGGAATTCAGACCTCGTCTTGGTTCTGCACCGATTGTCAGATTTTTCTTAGGCGTTTTCGCTATGATCGGGGCTCTCATATTCTTAGGTTGTCCTTGGAGAGCAGTACTGCGTCTTGCCGGTGGTGACTGGAATGCCATTCTTGGTTTGCTCGGTCTTGCTGCGGGCATTTGGATAGGCACAAGATTTCTTAAAGGTGGGTATAACTTAGGTGCTGCTCACAAGACATATACATCGGCAGGGTGGATACTTCCTGTAACTATGGTCGGATTTTTGATTTTAATGTTACTCAATCCGAAGATCCCGGGGGAGGCGCAAAGCGGTGTGTTGTTTTACAGTCTTGAAGGTCCGGGTTCCATGTATGCACCCTTAATTGTATCTTTGGTTGTAGGTCTTGGAATAGGTTTTCTGGCGCAGAGAAGTCGTTTTTGTACCATGGGCGCTGTCCGTGATTTGATTTTATTCAAGCAAACTCATCTATTCACAGGATTTGTCAGTTTGACTGTTGCTGCTTTTGCCACAAACCTGATTCTTAAGCAATTTAATCCGGGCTTTGCTGGGCAACCTGTAGCTCATACTATGCATTTTTGGAACTTTGCCGGTATGGCATTGGCAGGCCTTGCTTTTTCTCTTGCCGGCGGATGTCCGGGACGTCAACTTTTCCTATCCGGTGAAGGTGATGGTGATGCGGCAGTGTTTGTAATCGGTATGATTGTGGGCGCAGGGTTTGCTCATAATTTCGGATTAGCCAGTTCCGCAAACGGGGCTACTACGGGAGGAATGATTGCAGTTGTTATCGGATTCGTGGTCTGTGCGTTGATTGGATTTACCATGAAGGAAAAAATGCCTGTAGGTATAGGAAAAGGAGTAAAAGAATATAGTTAGGGGAGGAGTAAGAAAATGAGTAATGTTGTTAACGCTAGGGGTCTTTCCTGCCCTCAGCCTGTTATAGTAACCATAAATGAAATGAAAAAAGTAAACAAAGGCGAAATAGTGATTATGGTAGACACAGATACATCAAAGGAGAATGTAAGCCGTGCCGCAAAAAATCAGGGCTGGGAAGTGACCGATATTCAATCAGAAGATGATGGGTACAGGATTACAATAAGAAAGGAAAACTGAAATGCTTAAAGCACTTAGGAAAAGAAGAACTAAACGTGATTCAAATAAGGATAGGGGTATATTGGTTTTTGAAAATACTTCCGAAGTCATCAAAGCGGAAAATATATTAAAAGCGGAAGGATGGGAAATAAAAGTGATGGGACCGCCTCCGGAGATACGTACCGGTTGTGATCTCGTGATAGTATTTCCTCTCATAGAAGAGCTGGTGATTGTCAGAAGACTTTTAGAGATCAATGTTAAGCCGGTACAGGTTGTTCCTGTTAACAGTGTTTTGCTGGAGCCGGTTGATTTGCTTCAAGAAAGAGAATATGGCAAATATCTTATGGTGAGAGCTGCAAATATGAAGATCACCGTGGACAAAGATACGAAATTGATTGTCAATGTTTCCGGAGGTGGTTGTCCCGACGTTCCATATTTAGCAGGGCAGATGGTAGACAAATATTTGAGTGATGCTCCGCTTCCAAGAGATATCGGTTATACTCTTTGTGCCTATGCTCTACAGATCGCTTATGACAGGGTGGTGGAGCGATGTTTGGCATAGTTGGTACTGTCCCTGAAAATGACTTTCCGCTGATCTCCGAAACGGTTATTCTTGAGGAGGATCAGATCATATTTGGGGATAAACGTGTTGCTGTAAATCGAGGGACACCGGCTATGATTGCAGCGGCGGTAAAAACCCTTGAATACATGAATAAACCGAACCCCTTTTGTTATTTGGTCGGGGATATAGGCGATGGAGAAGGCTCCAAAAATCTTTACAGGCATTTAATAGATCATCTCCCTGATAGTTCTATCGAAACTTTGGCTTTTCATTATTTTCAGCCTATTGTAAGTCTGTTTAAGAGGGTAGTGACAGCGATTGGGAAAATGCCGAAGAAGCCAACCCTGATTGCCGACGCGGGGATCATGTATGTTGCTAAAATGGGTGGCGATGCATCCTTTTTTGATCTGTTTACACCGGATGCCGGTGAACTCGCGTATCTAGCCGATGAAGAGGCACCGCACCCTTTCTATACTCGCGGATTTATTTTGCAAGAAGAAAATCTCGTACCGGATCTTATCGGAAGAGCATACCAGCACAATAATGCGGCTTCCTATCTCTTGGTAAAAGGGGAGAGGGACTTTGTCGCTAATAGGGAAGGTATCATTGAAACAATCGACAGCCCTGATATAGAGACACTTGAACCTATAGGGGGTACCGGCGATACGCTGACAGGAATAGTTTCCGCTTTAATTGCTTCGGGTATGGATATAGAATCTGCATCTGCTAGGGCAGCCAAGGTTAACAGGTTAGCCGGTTCATATGCCAATCCGACTCCGGCGACGCAGGTATATGATATTATCAAACAGATTCCCCGTGCCCTTGAGGAAGTACTCGGAAATTAATATGTATAATTTTACTATACAATACGGCAAAGCTGGAAATTGATAGGCTAACAGGTGATTTTTCGCCTGTTAGCCTTAAAATTTGACAGAATGAGGATTCTATTTCAATGCATCTATATTTTACTTTAATTTTAAATATCATAGCCTGTCCTATCTTCTGCTATTAATTTGTTATTTTTTTCCCCATTTCTATAAAATTCTTTGAATAAATAAATATTAGGCAAATTTGCAAAGGAAATAAACGAATCGCTTGCTATCTTAATATATCGTTGTTTTTTAGCTATAAATTTAAATCTTTCCAGCAAAAATTCATCGGTCACACCTAAAAGATCCGAAAGGTGGCTTATATTTTTGATTCCCTCTTTTATAGCGTCTACAATTTCATTCAAGGGCAATAAATGTTCGGCGGCCCATTTTAATGCGGCAAGCTCTGTTTTATTTAAATTCATTCTATCGGTAAGGCTGTAATATTCTGCCGAAGAATCGCCTATAGATGTAAAATGATGCCCTAATTCCTCCGCAAGAACGCAAGTAAACAGTTTTTTATCTGATATTATATTTTCATTGATGCCTATTATAGGTAGGCAACCGTCCGCTTTATAGTATATACCTTGTATGGTGGGCGAAAAGTCCACGTATTCAACGATAATATTTTCCCTTTCTATTAAATTAAATAATATCTCAAGTTTCATAAAATCCCCCATTGTTCCCCTTTATCATATAAATTTTGTCCTACGGACATGCCTGTCATA
>CAYOGD010000087.1:0-5975 GCA_964403395.1 uncultured Alkaliphilus sp. | reverse complement strand
AAATTGCCGTTCTCAGAGCCCATATAGGCTGGATATATTTAATTATAAAAGCGGCAGGGTGAAAAGCAGATAATTAAGAACCACTGTACCTGACACTATGGTTTATTTGGTAACAATTTTCACGCAATCTGTCGTCCCTGATGTATCATCTTCCCGGTACTCCTTTTCGAAATAAAGCTCGGGTAAAACAATTTTAATCTCTTTTTCGGCATCTTCCCTCTGCCAATATACAATAAATCTTATCGTTGCCGATTTTGCCGCATAATTTTTTTGCCTGACGGATTCTACCCTTTTAATGAATTGTTTTGAAAAAGCCAGTACCTTCCGCCCCTTTGAATCGACACAAAAATCCCCGTCAACAAAGAGTTCATCACCGCTGTTTAGCCTTGAAATTAATCCCTGCCGTTGGATAAAATAATCCAACCATATATCCCTATGTGTCAATTGCATCGCAAATTGATCAGGTTGAGAATATTTTGTAAAATCATCAATTGCATCAAGGCCTTCTACTCTTATACCATTGAGATAACTGCTGTTGTAATGGATTATTAAATTACGCTTTGCCCTTGTCATGGCAACATATAACTGCCGCATAGCCTCACTGGAACAAATATTAAAGTTATCCAACATCAAAAACACATTATCAAATTCCCTGCCCTTTGCCTTATGAATTGTCGAAACAAGTATCGTTTCAATGCCGCCACTTATAAAATCTTCCAACCTCGATTCGCGAATAAAGATATCCAAATCCGACCTGTATTTAGCCTTTGGATTGGTTTCCTCAAAATCTCTTATAATATTTAAACAGATATCTAAGTTGGGACTGTTGCGAAATTTTCCTAACAGTTTTCGTTTTGCATTTGACCAGATTTCGTTACTGATAGTATAAATTTCTTCAAGAAAATCAAATTGATTTAAAAAGAATCTGACTTCTAGAAGATTATAGATGTTGAAACCCTCGTTTGATTGAATCAGCTTTGCCTGCATGCCGTTTTTCAAAAGTAATCCCGTAATTTTCAAAGCCTCATCATTGGTTTTTGTCAGCACACAAGAGGTTCCTGCCAAATCCGTCGACAATATATCATCCACCATAGGCTCTATTAAATTGCCGCTGTTGTATCGCACAAGTTTGATTTTTCCCCGGTCTCCCTGTACGGCAACTATCGGGTTCTTTTTTAGGCGATGAGGTATTCTCTTGACGAATTGATTTGTAAAATCTACCAGATTGCTTTTACTTCTATAATTTTCTATCAATTCATACCTGGTAGCCCCGTGTTCAACCAGCAATTTTTTCAAATATTCCGAACTGGCGCCCCTGAATTCATAGATATTTTGATCATCGTCCCCAACTGCAATTATGCGTATTTCCTCATTGCGGTCCATCAAAGCTTTGATCAATGCAAACTCATCCCCATCCATATCCTGAGCCTCATCAATCACCAATACGGTTTTTGTAATTCTATTGGTCTCAACTTCCCCGCTCTTTATTTTTTCTACAGCTTCCCGGATAACAACACCTGATTTTTCAATAGTGCCGACCTTTCCTAATAAATCAAAACAATAGGAATGAAATGTTTTTATCTCTATAAAATTAGCCGCATTACCGATCAATTTGAGCAAACGCTTCTTGAACTCCGTGGCTGCAGATCTGGAAAATGTGACCATCAGCAATTGTTCATGCTTTACATCCTCCATCAACATCAAGGATGCCAGCTTATGTACCAAAATACGGGTCTTGCCGCTTCCCGGCCCGGCCGCTACAACAATATACTTTGATTTACTGTCATTAACAATTTTTAATTGGGCCGGCGATAATCTTCCAAAAAGCTGTTCAAACTTAGAAGGTGTAATATTTCTTCCGATTTCTTTCTGCCGAATTCCTTTAAAATATTTATTCAAAAATGAAGTATAATTCAACTGAAAATAATCATCCACGAATTGCAATGCCGACTTATAATCACTGAGCATTTTCCTTGCGTATTCTCCAACGATGTGAATCTGCCGGATTTTATTCTCATAAAACCGATTCAGCTTCTCATAATCCTCAATTTTATATCGCTTCTTATTATCAAGTTCAATCCGTTCGATGCTGAGAGGATTATAAATAACCAAAAAACCTCCTTCTATTTTAAGTGCTCCAATCCTCGATAAATAAAAGAGAGCATCCTCTATATCATCAGGAGTGGCTTTTGTATCAAACAACGTTAACTCGTTTTCAAATTTCTCCTTGAGTTCCAAAACAGAAAATTCAACCAAAATCTCTCCCTTGCCGGACTCGTCCTCGGCAATATCTATATTACTTTTATCATATAGGTATTTAGTGATGAATTGGGCCAATTCAAGGCGTTTTGTAAGCTTTGCATTCATCTCCTGGATTTCCATGGAATTCAGAATCATAATATGGTTACCTGAATGTGAAACAGTTTTTCTCTTGATCCGGTTTTTTATAACCCAAAAATTGAGTACGGTTTTTATCTTATCGGGAGTTACACCCCTGCATCCATATTCTTCCGCCTGTTCATTCAGCTCTTTTAGATGAAATATCTTTTTTTCAAATGGCGGTAAAACAGTGGTCAGAAATTTTTCGATTTTCGAGAAAATCCCTAAAATATTCAGAGAACGGTTTATATTCTCTTTTCTTTTGATGAACGCAATCAGATCCTTAGAATCGGCTAAAATTTTTTCTTCACGGAGAATATTGATAACTTGTATCACTTCTTCCTTTTCAATCCCCAAATGATCTGAAATATAATCTACCCTTGATTCCGCCATTTCATCCGTTGGATTATATCTGTTTTTGTCTGAAAAAAGTTTCTTTATTATCCGAATGGCCATAGTTCTTTGTCTATCGTTGAACATAGCGGATTTTCTTATCCTGCCGATGGCTTCCTGTGCATTTTTTGCTAAAATGCTGTCAGCATATACTCTCGGCATATTCTGCCCACGCTTCACATAACCGGCCTCTTCTAAGGCCGCAATGGCTGCCCTCACCCTCGTTTCAATCTCTGCAACACTATCGTCCCAACCTGCTTTCCTTGCAATCTCCAGTGCAGATTCCGATACCTTTGACCGCAGTCGGGTAATATCTTTAATTGCTTTCCATACCTGCTGAATTTCTCGAATGTTGAGTTTAGTCTGATTGAGAAGAATAAAATGTTTATCGAGATCCCCGTAGTTGAACAGCACATAACAATCGGCCGTGATAGATTCGTCCCTGCCTGCTCTTCCCGCTTCCTGGACATAGTTTTCAAGAGAATCGGATATTTCATAGTGTATGACCATGCCGACATCTTTTTTGTCCACTCCCATTCCAAAAGCAGAAGTAGCGACCATAATTTGAACTTCACCCTTTATAAAAGCGTCCTGGTTTTCAGTTTTCTCCAATTTGTCCATCTTTCCATGATACGGCCTTGCCTTATAACCATCATCCCGGAGCCTTTCAGCCAGCCTATACGCCTTTACCGTTCGTGAAACATAGACTATTGTGGGGCAATTTTTCCCATCTATTAAATTTCTTACCGCATTATATTTTTCCTCTTCACTATCTTTTTGAAGAACTTTATATCGAAGATTGCTCCTTGATGTGCCTGTAGTAAAAAGCTCCATATCAGCAGAAAACTTTTCCTTAAAATAATTTCTGATATCCTCTATCACGTCCTGCTTTGCAGTAGCTGTAAAGCAGGAAACAGGGATTGTATCCTCAATATTCTTTTTTTCTTGGAATGATTTAATAAAATCACCGATATATAAATAATCAACCCTAAAATCCTGGCCCCATGAAGAGAGACAATGCGCTTCGTCGACGACAAATCGAACGACATTTCTCCCTAAAAGTAGACGCTCAATCGTTCTTGAACGCAGAGATTCGGGAGAAATATAGAGAATAGAAGCAGAACCGTTTTTAACTCTTTCAATAGATTTTGCTCTTTCAATGGGATCAAGCAAACCGTTGATAGTGACCGCCTCTATAATACCGATTTTTTCGAGGTTATCCACCTGGTCTTTCATAAGGGATTGCAAAGGTGAAATAATTACCGTCAAACCCTTCGAATTGTTCCCGCTCATCAGAGCCGGCACCTGAAAAGTTACCGATTTTCCGCCGCCCGTAGGGAACACGGCCAAGAGTGATTTATTTTCAACGGCAGCTGCAACAGCTTTTTCCTGCAATGGCTCGCCCCCATATTCCCTATATGAATCAAAACCGAAAAATTGTCTTAAGCCTTTATGAATGTCTAAAGCCTCATTACAATAGATGCAACCCCTTAAACACGGGTTATTCCGCAACAAAAACATAATTCTTTCGATTGAAGGATAACTTCTTAAAACCCATGGAGGAGTGATTGAATACCTGTCATTTACATTTATTAAAGCTAAACAATAGGATAATTCAATGGGATTTTCCGATATTACATAGGTGAGGTTGGCGCTTTCACATATTTGCCCATGAAATTTTTGGTGGATTTCTCTTTCGATACTTATGTCGATTTCTTTGTACTGAAGAAAATCAAAAAAACCTGAAAATTCCTTCTGCTTGCCCAACAAAGAATAAAAGATCCGTTTTAGTTTGTCATCCAGCGCATGAAAAGCCGCAATTTCATCATAAAACAAATCTCTAGCTTTTTTTGAATCATTAAGTGGATTGTTAATTTCTTCCGTTTGTAACTTGTCATCCTTAAGAAGAGCATGGTAAGGCCTGCTGGGGAAAAGAAGGGGCGACAGATATAAAGTATCTATAAATTTCAAATCATTGGTACCGGCAGCATCCATATCATTTTTAATACGTTTTAAATCATGATTGAAAATATTATGACCGCAGAGATAATCGGAACCTTGGACAAATTTTATAAAATCAGCCAAGGAACCGGAATGAAATGGATTCCCATCCCCCATGATTCCACCAATATCAAGAATTTTCTTTTCATTTGGTTCGATTTCGATATCAAAAAAGGCAATGTTTTTCATGTTTATCCCTCTAATCAATAAAAATCTCCATATTATGAGATTAATATATGTAAACATTAGAGTCAAGTATATTACAGCTATATGTGTGATAAAAAAACCAGAAAAACCATGGGGTCAGGTACAGTGGTTTTTTTATATCTATTGAACCAAGCATTTTTAATACATTTAAATTGCTCTTATAAATATAGTTAGTCTCCCATTAGTAACAGCCTTAAGAAACCAGATCGTTTTTTGTGATATTTATAATAACGCAAAAAGAACCATGGGGGTCAGATCCCACGGTTCTTTTTAATATGCCCACCTTTTAACAACAAATAGCAAGCGGGATAATATGTTTATAGTCACCTTTATCAGCATATATAGATACTTTTGAAAAACAGTATCAGATTTTTAACACCATTATCTTGGGTATATCGTTTTATTTTCTTCTGATATCCTCTAATGCTTCATGAATTTTAAATAACACAATCATTAGTTCACAATTAATTCGGACAAAAATAGGACCTAAAATCAACATCAGCAATCCGCCAAGAACTTGGGCCCCACCTCCAAATGAAGATTTTAATCCTAATATAATCGAGCCTATGCCCCCTATTGTTGTCAATGCTATTCCTATTATAAAAATAAATTTAATAATTGAAGGTGTGATCATTTTATCGAAATTAAAAAACTTTCCTTCACCTAGGTTTTCTTGTAAATCTTTTTTCATATCTTCCATATTAAATTAACCCCCCTTTAACTAAACTAATTCTGTAAAAAATAAAAACTATAAACAATAATGTTATCCCCATACCGCTTGCTATCTCTTTTATATAATGTCCGATTTCTATCTCTACATGATTATATTTGATATTCTTTAAAAATATCACTATTAATTCTGACCACAAATCACTAGTTTGCCAGCTTCCCCCAAGATTTAGTACCTATATATGATAGCTATCCAAACCAATATTAAGAAAATATCATAATAAAAATCATGTATCATCATATTTCTACATAATCCCTCAATTTCC
>CAYOGD010000086.1:0-6025 GCA_964403395.1 uncultured Alkaliphilus sp. | reverse complement strand
GCGGTTTTTTGATATTACAGATGAGGGGTATATTGAATAATCCGGTGGCATGGGAGGTATTGAAAAGAGCGCTGATCACGGAAGAGATCAGTATTGAAAATTTGAGCAAACAGATGGGTTATTTGGTGCCGTCAACTATAAAGCCGGAGACAATTCCGTTGAATATTAAGGTCATATTGATAGGGGATCATTATACTTACAGCATACTCTATAATTATGATGATGAATTCAGAGAACTTTTTAAGGTGATGGCGGACTTCGATACTGAAATGGATAGGGATTCGGAAAATGTCTATAAGATAGCACAGTTTATAGCTACTCATTGTAAAAGAGAAGGGTTAAAGCATTTCGACAGGATTGCCGTTTCGAAGGTGATAGAATACAGTTCAAGGTTGGCGGGGGATCAGCATAAGCTCAGTTCCAGGTTCAATAGAATTATTGAGATATTATATGAAGCGGATCTGTGGGCAGGGGAAGACGGGTCGGACGTCATCAGGGAAAAACATATTCAAAAGGCTATTGAAGAAAAAATATATAGAAACAGTAAATATGAAGAAAAGCTCAAGGAGATGTTTTTAGACGGCAGTCTGTTGATCGATCTTGACGGCAAAAAGGTCGGGCAGATTAACGGATTGGCTGTCATAAGCACGGGTGAATACAGTTTTGGTAAACCCACCAGAATTACAGCTTCTACCTACAGTGGGGAATCCGGAATCATAAATATTGAAAGGGAAGCAAATCAGAGCGGCAGGATACATGACAAAGGAGTTCTTATCCTCAGCGGATATTTAGGTGAAAAATATGCCAGATTCCAACCCTTGGGTTTGACCGTAAGCATCGGTTTTGAGCAGAGTTACTCCTTCATAGAGGGTGACAGTGCATCCAGCACCGAATTATATGCTATCTTGTCCAGCATATCCGAGGTGCCGGTTAAACAACATATTGCAGTAACAGGATCTGTCAATCAAAAAGGAGAGATACAGCCTATCGGGGGTGTCAATGAAAAAATTGAAGGTTTCTTTGAAGTATGCAAATTAAATGGCCTGACAGGAGAACAAGGGGTGATGATACCTAAACAGAATGTCAAAAATCTGATGTTGAAGAAAGAGATTATAGATGCCGTTAAAGCCGACAAGTTTCATATATACGCCATCGGCCATGTCGATGAGGGTATAGAAATATTGACGGACATGGAAGCCGGTACTCCGGATGAGGCCGGAGTATACCCGGATAATACGATAAATGGATTGATAATGAGGAAACTTGAAGAAATGGCTTATATCAAAAAAGAGAATAAACTGATAAGAAAAATAGACGACATAGTGAGTGATATGAAGAGTCAAGAAAAACAAATTTAAAGGATAACTTTAAATGTTATCCTTCATACATCCGATAAATTGTTTTTCGGTAATGATATATTTCACGGGGATATCATGGCAATCGGCAGGCACTTTATCGATCATCTGCATATCAAAAGCTATCGATACGGTTACGGTCTTTTCGGATAACCTAGGCAAAAACCTGTCATAATAGCCTGCACCATGGCCCACACGGTAACCTTTTTTATCGAAGGCGACACCGGGTACGATAACTAAATCGAGTACGGAAGGTTCTACAGGCCTTGTGGTCTCTTTTTTAGGCTCCATGACCCCGAAATTACCTACTTCTAAATCATTTTCAAGATCCTTTAATTCCGAGACGATCAATTCCTTGGTTTTATGTACCGTCAAGGGGACGAACACTCTTTTTCCTCTATTCATTAAATCGTCAATTATAGGCTCTGTAGAAACTTCATTTTCATTTTCAAGGGTAATGTAAACCATGATATTATCTGCATTTTTGTAGAAATCCTTTTCTTTCAGTATATTAAATATAGCAAGGCTTTTTTCCCTTACTACGGTTTTAGAAAATTTTACTTTTTCCTGTAATATGGCTTCTCTGATTTCTTTTTTCAACAAATTACCTCCTTAATCTATTGTTTCATTTTATTATATCATCATTATGTATATAAAAAATGGATATTTAATAAAAAAATCAGGTATTATTTTTGGTAATAAGTTCAAGTAAATTCGATTGAAATAGACTGATATTTACTGTTATAATAATATTGATTTGTTTTGTTCTTTAAGGAAGGAAAATATAATTATATGTCGAAATATATAAATAGTTAATTGGGAGTTGGTAGCTTTGATTGAATTACATAATGTAACCAAGACATATTTAAAAGGTGTACAGGCATTGGTAAATATAAATTTAAAGATAGAGAAGGAAGAATTTATATTTCTTGTAGGCCCCAGCGGGGCGGGTAAGACCACCTGTGTGAAACTGATCTTAAAAGAAGAAGAACCTACCGGAGGGAGTATTTTCATAGACGGGCAGGATATGACAAAGCTTTCAAGGCGGAAAGTTCCATATCATAGAAGAAATATCGGGGTTGTATTCCAGGATTTTAGATTGCTCCCGAATAAAACCGTATACGAAAATGTAGCATTTGCCATGCAGATCATAGAGTCGACATCAAAGGATATCAGAAGGAGGGTGCCCATGGTATTGGGTATGGTTGGATTGAGCGATAAGGCCGCTTCATATCCATATCAATTATCCGGCGGAGAAAAACAGAGGACTTCAATCGCCAGGGCTATCGTAAATAATCCTTCCATATTGATTGCCGACGAACCGACAGGAAATTTAGACCCGGAAACAGCCTGGGAAATTATGAAAGTATTGAAACAAATAAATAGACGGGGTACAACCGTTATTATGGCCACCCATGCGAGAAACATCGTAGATACAATGCAGCAACGGGTAGTTGCTCTGGAAAAGGGAAGGATTGTCCGCGACGAGCAGAGGGGGGCATACGGATATGAAGGTTAGGACGGTTAAATATATATTCAGACAGGGATTGACGGGGCTTTGGCGCAATAGGACCATGAGCATGGCTTCCATAGGAACTGTGGCGGCAACTCTGATAATATTGGGTTTGGTTATCACTCTGGTGTTAAATATCAGCAATTTGGCGGATTTGGCACAGATGCAATTTGATGAAATACAGGTTTATTTAAAAGATGATTTGTTTATTGCCGAAATAGATAATATAGGCAAGCAGATAAAGATGATAGAAGGCGTATCGGACGTCATCTATGAATCTAAGGAAGAGGCCCTGGAGAAGTTTAAAGAAAGCTGGGGCGAAGAGGGGTATTTACTGGATGGTTTGGAAAAAAATACGCTGCCCAATTCATATATAATCCGGATGGATAATCTGGAATTGGCGGACAGTATTGTCAAGGATTTGGAGCCCCTAAAAGGAATAGACGAAGTTAAATACTATAAGGAAATTGTGGATGGGTTATTAAAAGCGGCTAAATTTGTCAGGGCTATAGGATTGACTATCATTTTAATTTTAATACTTGTTGCCATATTTATTATTTCAAACACCATTAAGTTGACTTTAAGTTCCAGAAGACAGGAGATTGGAATAATGAAAAATGTCGGGGCGACTAATTGGTTCATAAGATGGCCGTTTTTGTTTGAAGGAGTATTGCTGGGCCTTATGGGGTCGATTATATCTATAGTAGTTGTCTACTATGGTTATCAATATGCTTTTAATGCTATCACCAGCAGATTTTATTTGATGCTCAGCACTTATATAGTATCTGTCGACGAAATGATGAAAAAAACAGTATACATATTTGCGGTATTGGGTGTGGGTGTCGGAGCCTTAGGAAGTATATTTTCATTGAGGAGACATCTGAAAGTATGATAGAAAAAATGTAATGGGGGACACGGTATGAGGAAAAAATACGGATTTTGTTCAATCATTCTTATTGTGATAGTTCTTACGTCATTATTTTCATTTGCGAATAATGCAACATATTATGACAATCAATTGAGGGAAAACAAGGACAAGCAAAAAAGTATTTCCAGTCAGTTAAGCCAGGTTAAGAAGCAGGAAAAAGATTTAATTACCAAGATTCAAACATTGGAATCAAAGATCAGTAAATCTGAAGAAGAAATAAAAACATTAATATCCAAAATTTCAACGACAGAAACTCAAATCGATGTAACCTTAGGCAACCTTGAGCTGGCCGAAAAAAATATAGAAGGTAAACAGGATGTGATGGGCGATAGAATAAATGTTATGTACAGGAACGGACCCGTCGGTTACGCGGAGGTATTGTTGAATTCTAAGAATGTCACGGAATTATTGACGAACTTGGATATGATAAAGAGAATAGTTGCACATGATGTGGAATTATTAAAAGAATTGAAAAAACAGAGGGATATCATAGAAGAGGAAAAAATCAGGTTAGAAAATCAAAGGCGCCAGTTGGTCAATTTAAAGGCCAGCGTTGAACAGGAACAAAAAAGCCTCCAGGCTTCTCGCGGGGAACAGGAACGGTTGAGAGAAGATTTGGCCAAGGACAAAGTGGCCCTAGAGAAGATGCTGGATCAGGCAAAAAAAGAGGCGGATGAACTTACAAACAAACTCAGGAGCCTTCAATCCAGCGGTGATTATATTGGAGGGGTATTGCAGTGGCCTGTTCCGGGATGTACGAGCATAAGTTCATATTTTGGAAATAGGATACACCCGATTTTAAAGGTTCCTAAGTTCCATACGGGCATAGATATAAAAGCATCCTCAGGAAGAACCGTGGTAGCAGCCGGTAACGGCAAAGTGGTAACTTCCGGAAGCCAGGGAGGTTATGGAAAAACCGTAATTATCGATCATGGCGGCGGCATAATGACATTATACGCTCATAATTCACAACTATTGGTTTCTGAAGGCAGCAGTGTGGTGAGGGGTCAAAAAATTGCACTTGTAGGGAGTACGGGAATGTCTACAGGCCCTCATTTACATTTTGAAGTACGAAAAAACGGACAGTATGTAAATCCTATTCCATACGTAAAAGGTAACTAATGATTAAACCGTTATAAATATTAAAAAATATCAAAGAGTTTAACAATTCTTTGATATTTTTTTGGTATAATATACAGTAGTGAGGTATAATGTTTTATAAGTACCATAGAATAAAATACAATGTGAGGATCAATCCGAAGGGGAAGGTTATATGATAAGCAAACGAAAAGCTGTGGTGGGGGCGCTGATAATCATTATATTTACCACCGCCATAAGCTTTACAATCGGAAATTTTGTGTCATCGCCATTAGGCTTTGGGTATGCGATACCGCGGGGCAGCTATAAACAGTACGAAAAATTTTTATCCCTCAAGAATTATCTGATAAAAAATTATTATCAGGAACTTGATGAGGACAAACTTATTGAAGGTGCCATAAAAGGCATGTTCGAAAGTATAGGAGACCCTTATACATTATATATGGATGCGGATGAGTATAATGATCTGGTAATCAGAACACAGGGGATCTATGGCGGTATCGGGGTAATTATAACCCCGGGTGACGATGGTTATGTGACCGTAGTATCTCCGATAGAAGATACACCGGGAGAAAGAGCCGGGCTTATTACCGGGGATAGAATACTGTATGTTGACGGTGAAGCTATATTCGGCGAAAAATTAGATTATGCGGTGAGCCTGATGAAAGGCAAGCCGGGAACAGAAGTGAGACTTTCAATTTTAAGAGAAGGCAAGAGTGAGATGTTCGATGTAAATATCGTAAGGGAAGAAATTCGATTGAAGACAGTTCGTTCCGAAGTCATGGAAAAGGACATCGGCTATATCAGGATAAGCATGTTTGATGAACAGACAGCCAGGGATTTTAAGGAACATTTGGAATTATTAAAAAAGAAAAATATTAAGGGAGTTATTTTAGACCTGAGGAACAATCCCGGAGGGTTGTTGGATGAGTGCGTAGAAATTGCCGATGAAATACTGGGGGAACAGGTGATTGTTTATACGGAAGACCGCAACGGAAACAGGAAAGTGGAAAAATCGGATAAAAAACAGCTGAAGTTGCCCATTGTGGTTTTGGTAAACAAAGGAAGTGCCAGCGCTTCCGAAATATTGGCAGGAGCAATCAAGGACGGTAAAAAAGGCAAGGTGATTGG
>CAYOGD010000085.1:0-6041 GCA_964403395.1 uncultured Alkaliphilus sp. | reverse complement strand
TATTTTGTCACCAGATTCCAGAATGGATTAGCGAACAGTAAAATCATCGATATTACAAAACAATAAATAGCAGTAGACTCAATCATTGCTAATCCTACAAAAAGAGTTGTAGAAATAGTATTTGCTTCGTCGGGTTGTTGCGCGATAGATTTTAGAGCCTGTTCTACGGCCTTTCCTTCACCGAAAGCCGGCGCTATAGAGCCCACCGCTATAGTCAACCCGGCCACCGTGATAGAAGTAATTCCTATTAAACCTATATTATCCATAACTATTTCCCTCCAAATTCTAATTTTTCTTCTTCTCTCTTAGTTGCCGATGCAATATATACAATTGCAAGTATGGCAAATATGTATGCCTGGATTACGCCTGTTAAAAGGCCAAGAGCCTGTATCACTACCGGAAAAAATATCGGTATTATCCCCAGCAGTATGGTGACGATTATGCCCGAACTCATCACATTTCCATATAAACGGATTGCTAAGGACAGGGTTCTTGATATTTCACTTATGATATTAAAAGGCAGCATGATAAATGTGGGTTTTATATATTCCTTTAAATATCCCGAAACACCCTGCTGGGCTATACCGTATACCGGTACGGATATAAATACACACAGGGATAAAGCAACGGTAGTATTTAAAGATCCGGTAGGAGATATATAACCCGGTATTATAGATAAAATATTTGGTGCTAATATAAAGATGAATAGTGTTCCTATGAATGGAAGGTATTTCCCCGGTTCCTGCCGGCTGACTTGTTTGATCTGATTTTCTATAGTCTCTATAAGGGCCTCCAATATACTTTGTCTTTTGGAAATTTCATACCCTCCGTCTATGTCCTTAGTCAGCAGATAAGAAACCAAAGTGAGCACAATCATGGTAATCCAAGTAAAGACCAAAGTTGCCGTAATTCTCACAAATCCCCATTCGAAATATATTATTTCACTCGGATCGATTATCACCTGTTCTTCCCTCCTTATTAAATTTGATTTTTTTGCCTTTTATAATATATATCATCATAAATCTTGCTAAGATTATTCCCACCAATGCAATCAGTATATCTACATAGCCACTTTTTGAAATATAGAAAAATGCTGCTACCAATCCTCCCAGCCTCAAAAAAAGGCTCAGGGACATGAGAAGGCTCGGATGTTTGGATTTATATATTCTCTGTACGGTTAAATAGAGCCCGCCAAAATAGAGTGACCCTAAAATGATCCCTATAAAAAATGCAATCATAATTCCCATTCCCTCCTAATTATCCCCGGTTTTTTCTTTTATCCAATTCCAGGCGTTAAACGAACCTACAATAATTCCGACAAATAAAAGAGTAAGGGTCCAAGAAAAACCTTGAGTAAATTTTTTATCTAAAAACACGCCTAAAGCGATACCCATGAGGGTAGGCACCGAAACCGACCAACCTATTATCCCGAATAGGCCTAATCCGAACATCATCTTTGGGCCTTCTTCCCGGGATTTAATTTTTTTTATGGAATCCTTCTTTATTCTCTCTATGAATTCCTCTTCGGCTGATAATTTTTTATTATCCAAAATATCACCTTCTATAGATCTATTTCCATAAATCTTTTAATGGTATCTGTTTCTAATTTTATGAGCACATCTCGAATCTTCTTTTCCTTTTCATCCAAAGTTTTAAAATTTTCCTCAACTGTCTTGCTGAGCTCCCTTAAGGATTCCCCCGCAATAGCCTGAAAAGCGGAAAGATATACCGTATCTCCCTGTTTTACGGCCACACCCTGATTTATTGCATAATAGAAGGTTGCCTCCGCCTCTATGCTCAAGATGCCGGCCCTCAAACTCCAGGTCCCGTCTATATGTTTGGGGAAAATTTGAAAATCACCATTGGAACCCGGCGCAGTAATTTTCTTTACCTCTTTATCTAAAATTGTACTGTGAGGAAGAATAAGCTTAAGCCTCATTTTTCTCTTCCCTCTTTCTTTTCTTCTCTATAGCCTCTTCTATATCGCCGATCATATACAGGTCATTCTCTTCATAGTCTATAAATTCATCATTCAGTATCTTCTCACATCCTTCCAGAGCATCTTCGAGTTCTACCAATCTACCCGGGGCTCCGGTTATTTCTTCTGCGGTAAAAAAGGGTTGAGTTAAAAATCTCTCTAATTTTCTCGCGCGATTGACTAAATTTCTATCATCTATGGACAGTTCCTCCATACCCAGCATGGCAATAATATTTTTCAGCTCATCATAGACAGCTAAATTTGTTTTTATCTCACGTGCAATGGTGTAATGCCTCTTTCCCACAATAGATTTATTCAGCATCTTTGAGGATGAATCCAGCGGATCGATAGCAGGATATAGCCCCTGGCTGGCCCTATTTCTGGACAGCACGATAGAAGCGGAAAAGTGTGAAAATGTATGTGCGGCACTGGGATCGGTAAAGTCGTCCGCAGGCACATATACGGCCTGGATAGAAGTGATTGCACCGGATTTTGTGCTGGAAACTCTTTCCTCCAACTCCGCCAACTCGCTTGCCAATGTAGGCTGATACCCGACTCTCGAAGGTATTTTGCCCATAAGGCCCGATACTTCTGAGCCCGCCTGGATAAATCTGAATATATTATCTATGAGCAGCAATATATCCTTTTTATGTACATCTCTGAAATATTCCGCCATGGTCAGTGCGGCATGCCCTACCCTGAACCTTGCCCCCGGCGGCTCATTCATCTGAGCAAATATGAGAACCGCATTTTCCAGGACTTTGGCTTCCTTTATCTCCCTGTATAATTCTTCGGCTTCTCTGGATCTTTCTCCTATACCGCAAAATATGCTATAACCTTCGGTCTTTTTAGCGATATTATTTATGAGCTCGGTTATGAGTACGGTTTTTCCCACCCCGGCTCCGCCGAACAATCCGGTATTTTCTCCCCGGGCCAGCGGGGTTAACACATCTATGGCCTTGATACCGGTCATAAATATTTCATCCGTGGTGCTCCTTTCAAGAAAAGGAACGGGTTTTTGGTGTATGGACCTCATCTCCGTATTTTCTAATTCTTCCCCGTCTAAGGGATTGCCGAAGATATCAAACATCCTGCCTAAAATCCCTTCTCCTACGGGAACCTCTATGGGGGAGCCCGTATCTATCACCATGTTACCTCTGGATATTCCCCCGGTGGAAGTTAAGGCAATGGAACTTACAGTTTTATCATCTATATAAGAGGCGGTTTCCAGAATTATCCGATTATCCTCCCCCGTAAGGAGCTTATTGTTGATAGAAGGCAGGTCATCTTCAAAAACAACATCAATTACACTTCCCCTTACGGACTTTACATACCCCCTGTTTCTATCCATAGAACACCATCCTTATTTTAAATATAGACTACCGCACAGGTTATTCACCCTGTATAATAGAATATCACCTTTATTTCGGATTCCTAATTTTAAATATAGATTACCGTACAGATTACCTGTCCGTTACCTGCCCGATACAATAGAATATCACCCTTATTTCAAGTTCCCAATTTTAAATATAGATTACCGTACAGGTTATCCGGCCGATATAATAAAATATCACTCTTATTTCAAACCTCGATTACCACATAAATTATTTATCTATTATAATAGAATATCATTTTTATTTCAAATTTCGACTCCCATATAGGTTATCTTGTTAATTGCAAGTTAAAATGAAATATTTTTTCTGTCCGCTAAATGCAAATTAAAATGAAACACTTTTTTTCTGTTCTAATGTTATCTTTTTTATAATGTTTTCTACCTCCTTCCTTCTATCTTATTTATTTCATTTGATTATATAACTTGCCCCATACAAGTTGTTTACCCATTATGAAAATGTAATAACCTAAAAATTTGTGCCGGTAATATTATAGGGAACGATGAAATCGTTCCCTATCCGGGCCCCGCCCGGGCTTTATCCAAGTTCTACAATAATAAAATGTTCTTTTCCGTCATCCGTCAAATTCACATATTCCTTTACTGTTCTTCCGTCTGCCGTTATGCTGCTCACACCTCTATTCACTTTCCCTATATTTTTCACTTCTATATTATACACGGTATCTCCGTAGACATATCTGATGCCGTATCCTTCCCAATCCCCGGGTATGCATGGATTTATAAACAGTTTATCTTTTTCCACCCTGAATCCTAATATGTCCTCAAGGCCCACCCTGTACATCCAACCGGCGGAACCGGTATACCAGGTCCAACCGCCCCTCCCTATATGTTGGGGATTTGTATATACATCGGCTGCTACCGCATAGGGTTCCACCTTATATTTAGCACATTCTATCAGGGATCTGGAATGATTTATCGGATTTATCAGCCTGAATAGATTATAGGCTTTATTCCCGTCTCCCAGCATGGCAAAGGCTTTGATAAGCCAAGCCGCCGCATGGGTGTACTGACCCCCGTTCTCCCTCACTCCCGGAACATAGGATTTTATATATCCGGGGTCCAGGTCTATATCGTCAAAGGGCGGTGTGAGCAGGGCGATTATGCCCTCTTCTTCGTTTATCAGGTAGTTTTCTACGGATTTCAAGGCAATTCTTGATCTCTCCTCATCTCCCAATGAAGAGATTACAGACCAGGATTGGGCTAAAGAATCTATAGTACATTCCCTGCTTTCTTTCGAACCTATGGGTGTGCCATCGTCAAAAAAGGCTCTTTTATACCATTCTCCATCCCACCCATTGGTTTCTACGGGTTCCTTCAATTCGGGTATGATCTTTTTATATTTTTCCGCCCTCTCGAAATCCCCCATCTTCTCACAGACCGGTATAAATTCTTTCAGTACCGAGCCTAAAAACCAGCCCATCCATACCGATTCCCCTTTTCCCTTATAGCCTACCTTATTCATCCCGTCGTTCCAATCTCCCGAGCCCATGAGGGGCAACCCCCTCTCTCCAAAATTCAATGATATTTCGATCGCTCGTATACAATGTTCATACACAGTACCTGTTTCGTCAGATAAGGATGGAACCTCATATCTTTCCTGCTCCGTCTCTCTCAAGACGGGGCTCTCTATAAAAGGGACTTCCTCATATAGGATTTCTTTATCTCCCGTCACTGCGATATACTCCGCCACCCCTAAAGGCAGCCACAACCGGTCATCCGAGTACCTGCTCCGCACGCCCTTATGGACCTCACTGCCATGGGTAGGATGCCACCAATGCTGAATATCCCCCTGCACATATTGATGTTTGCAGTTTCTTATTATCTGTTTTTTGGCCTCTTCCGGTGCATGATAGAGGGAATTTGTCACATCCTGAATCTGGTCCCTGGCCCCAAAGGCTCCCCCTACCTGATAAAAGCCGGCCCTTCCCCACATTCTGCATGCGATGGTCTGATACATCAGCCAGGAATTCATCATATAATTCATCGTATTATCCGCAGTCCTCACCTGAACCCTGTTTAACGTATTGTCCCAAAACTCCCTTGTTTCCTTAAGGGCGTCTTTGGAAACCCGGATGTCTTTATATCTATTTATCAACATATGACCTTCATCAAGGTCCTTGTCTTCTCCCAATAAAAATACTATATCTTTTTCCTCGCCGGCAGGTATATCAACCTCTATCTCTATAACGGCGCAGGGATTATATCCCAATCCTACCGTATTGGACAGCCTCTCCTTCTTTATCCCCTCCGGCATCTCGTAATCCGGAATATGCCCCATGAATTCTATCCTGTCCCCGGTGTAAGATTTTATTTTTTCCGAGGCCCCCATAAATATGGTGCTGTCCTTAAATTCCGTATTGGTTGAATTCTTGATCACAAAAATATCATCCTTCATGTCCGTCTCCAATAGGTTCTCGGTTTCCTCGTCGGTAACACCCAAAACGGGCCTGATATAATAGAACAGGGTCAATTTTCTTTTCTTTCCGCTCCTGTTTTTCAGCTCTATCAGATTGACCTTCACCCTTCCCTCTATGGGGGTAAACAGGGTCAAACACTGCTCCAAACCGTATCCCCGTTGATTGAACTTACTGTAACCCAATCCGTGTGTGATTATATATTCGTTTTCCTTCCTTATGGGTTCGGGTGTTATGT
>CAYOGD010000084.1:0-6085 GCA_964403395.1 uncultured Alkaliphilus sp. | reverse complement strand
ATGCAATGCAGAAGACGGGGCTATTCTTAAAAAACATATAGACAGATTATCTCAACAAACAGAATTGTAGGAGCAGACCACTCAAACAGGATAGTAGGGGTAGCTCCATGTGCTTACCCTAAGGAAAAGCAGTTTATTTCAACAAAGGAATAAGGGTAACTAATTCCAACAAGAGAGTAGGGGTAGACCCGTGTGTCTACCCGAAAAAAGGCGGGCATACAGTTTCGCCCTTATTAAGGGAGGACAAGATGAATAAAACAAAATTTTTGACACAGGCAGCTATGATCGCGGCAATTTACGTAATTTTGGTGGAGATATTTAAACCTATCAGTTACGGCATTATGCAGGTGCGGATTGCGGAGGTATTGACAATTTTGCCTTACTTTACACCTGCGGCGGTTCCGGGATTGGCAGTGGGTGTTCTGATATCTAACACTTTGGGGCCTAATGGAATGTTGGATATAATCCTTGGCACATTGGCAACCTTGATTGCGGCATATCTTACCTATAAAACACAAAGAAAAATATTGGCACCATTACCGCCTATTTTAATAAATGCTGTCATTATAGGTGCAATGTTATACTATATATTTTTGGGTACTGCGGATGAAACGGCACTGACCGTCATCATGGCCTGGGTAGCTTTGGGACAGACCATAGTCTGCTACGGACTAGGATATCCCCTCATGTTGATTTTAGATAAATACAGGGATATTTTTGATATTTAATCTGACCGGAAGATTCCCTTCGAAATCACTGAAGAGGTCCCGGATTTATAAAGAATGTTAGAAATGTCATTCTGAGCATTCTCAGTCAAGCAACACAAATTTGTTTATTCTCTTCGTTCATACAAATTTGGTGCTTGTTGCGTTTGACCTACCAACGATTGCCATGCAATCGGGTTAGGTCATAAAGCGAAGAATCTCGGTTTTTAGTCATTCAGAAATTCTTCATTTTATTTCGTTCATTCAGATACCATAGAATGACATAATCCGGGACTCTTTCGGCAGTTTTGTTTCGTTCCGATGTATATTCATGTGCCGGCAGGTCCTAATTTCATGTGTATTCGTGTAGTGGATAAATCTTAAATATGTTATAATAATTTTGCCTGTTCGATATAATTTGTTATAATTTATTCAATAGGCAAATGTTTTTGTGTTTTGGCATGATGATAGAGGAGAAATTATTTTTTGTTTTTATCAAGCATATGGATTTAATGGCATACGATAATGAGTCAAGGGGGACGAAAATGTGAAAAAACTATTAACCGGAAATGAAGCTGTTGCACAAGGAGCGTATGAGGCAGGTGTAAAATATGCATCTGCATATCCCGGAACCCCAAGTACCGAAATACTCGAAAACATAGCAAAATATGAGGAGGATATTTTGGCAGAATGGGCAACAAATGAAAAAGTTGCATTGGAATCGGTCATGGGTGCATCTGTTGCCGGAGCCAGGTCCATGGCTGCTATGAAACATGTAGGTGTCAATGTTGCGGCAGATCCCCTGTTTACAATTTCTTATACGGGGGTAAATGCGGGGATGGTTCTTGTGACTGCGGACGAACCGGGACAATATTCATCTCAAAATGAACAGGATAATCGCAATTATGCAAAATTTGCTAAAATTCCCATGCTGGAACCCTCAGATAGTCAAGAATCAAAGGATATGATAAAAACAGCATTTGAAATCAGCGAAACACACGATACGCTTGTTTTAGTGAGGATGACAACGAGGGTATGTCATTCGAAGGGCATGGTGGACTGTTCTGAGAGGGAAGAAGTTCAAATAAGGGATTACAAAAAAGATGTGACGAAATATGTATGTGTACCGGCAGTTTCGAAAAAACTGAGGGTAAAAGTTGAAGAAAGAATGCAAAAACTATCGGAGTTTTCCGATGTTACGGAATTAAATTATTTTGAATGGAACGATAAAAAGATAGGTGTAATCGCCTCGGGAGCTGCATTTACATTTGCTAAAGAGGTATTTGGAGATTCTGCATCCTATCTAAAATTAGGATTTACAAATCCGCTTCCTGTTAAGAAGATAAGAGAATTTGCCGACAATGTTGAAAAGATATATGTCATTGAAGAAAACGACCCCTATATTGAAGAACAGGTCAGGATTTTAGGGATTGATTGTTTTGGGAAAAATCTGTTTCCCTCCTATGGTGAAATGACATCGGATGTTATAAGAAAATATGTATTTGGAGAAACAAAGAAAACAATAGAATATGACGGAAAAAAAGTTGTTCCGAGGCCGCCAACTCTCTGCGTGGGATGTCCACATAGAGGATTTTTCTATCAGTTGGGGAAACGAAAAGACATCATAGTGTCCGGAGACATAGGGTGTTATACGTTGGGATTTGCGGAACCATATAATGCTGTGGATATCACCATATGCATGGGCGCCAGCGCAAGTATGGGGCATGGGGCACAGCAGGTGCTTGATATGAGAAAGGATTCCGGCAAAAGGGTAGTATCTGTGATGGGAGATTCGACATTTTTTCATACGGGAATAAATTCCCTCATCAATATATCTTATAACAGGAGTGATACTGTTACGGTAATTTTAGACAACAGGGTGACGGGTATGACGGGACATCAGGATAATCCGGGAACGGGATACACATTACAGGGCAAAAAAACAGTTGAATTGAACATAGAAAAACTTGTGAGGGCGATCGGTATTGAAAACGTTGTACAGATAGATCCGAATGACCTTGCGGCTGTGAAGGCCGCTCTTGATTGGGCCTTGAGCCTCGATGGGCCTTCTGTTATTATCACGAGATGGCCATGTGTGTTGAAAAAATTGTCTTTGCAGGATAAAGAAGAATTTAAGGAAATATTTCAGGATAAATACAGTATTGATCAAAACAAGTGCACGGGATGTAAAGCCTGTATCAAAACCGGTTGTCCCGCTATATCATTTGATAATGTGACAGAGAAAGCAACTATAGATTTGGAACAATGCGTGGGCTGCAGTGTCTGTTTTCAGGTTTGTCCCGTAGAAGCTATAGGAAAGGTGGGGACATAATATGGTAAAAAGCATTCTTTTGGTGGGAGTAGGCGGGCAGGGAACAATTCTTGCAAGTAAATTATTGACAACAGGCCTTATGGAAGCAGGGTATGATGTAAAGATGAGCGAGATCCATGGAATGTCTCAAAGAGGCGGCTCTGTTTCATCCCAGGTCAGATACGGTGAAAAAGTAGAATCTGCCGTTATTGAATTGGGAGGAGCGGATATATTGGTGGCCTTTGAAAAGATGGAAGCCCTGAGATGGCTTGAATATCTAAAACCCGATGGAAAAGTTATAATCAACAATTATGAGATAAGCCCCATATCTATTCTTTCAGGTAAAATCGATTATCCTCAAGGAATAATTGAGGAAATTTCGGGAAAAGCGGATACCGTAGTTATAGATGCGGCCAGGCATGCTAAGGACATGGGGAATTTTAGGGTTATGAATGTTATCCTTTTAGGTGCTACTATAAAATTAATGGGGTTGGATAATATAGATTGGGAAAAAATTATAGGGGAGAATGTAAAACAGCAATTTATAGATATCAATAAGAAGGCTTTTAAATATGGCATGAATCTAGTATAGTATATATGAGGGGTTGGAGGCCGGAGCTTAGAAAACTCCAATGGGAACCGGTATGATGGAGAGTGGTTTTATGGATAATACGGAGCGAAGAAAAATTATATTAGATAAACTCATGAGCAGTAAGGAGCCTATTAAGGGGATTGATTTGGCTCAAGCATTCGATATATCGAGACAAGTTATAGTACAGGACATAGCTCTTTTGAGAGCTCAGGGGGAGGATATTATCGCAACTCCACAGGGATATATGATTCCTTTTAAAAAAGATAACAAGATTAAAAAAAGGATTGTCTGTAAACATAAAGGGTATGATGCCATGGAAGAAGAATTACAGATTATGATAGATCATGGAGCGACCATAACAGATGTGATAGTAGAACATCCGTTATATGGGGAAATAACCGGTATACTCAATATAAGTCATAAAAAAGACCTGGATGACTTTATGAGTAAAATTACCGGAAAAAAGGCGGAGCCGCTTTCCACATTGACGGAAGGCGTCCATATTCACACCGTGGAAATAGAAAACGAAGAAAATTTCAAGGAGATGGAAAGGGCATTAAATGAAAAAGGGTACTTGATCGATAACTAGAAGCGAAGCTAAGAGAATGCCCTTTAAGTTGAACTAAAAAGCATTCTTTCATTTAAATGCTCGTTCTGAATCTTTTTAACTGTTCCAAGGACATATTATCCAGGTAGTGTGATTTTTCGGAAAACTCCCGGCGAGTGATGATACCTTTTTCTATCAAAAGCTCTATCAAAGTGGCTATAGCCAATGTATTTCTATAATCGATTTCTTTTAAATCCCCTATCTGGCTTATTAAATCGATACTGTTCATAGATATTACCTCCCATGGTAATTTAATGATATATTTAAATTATTGACCGATAATATAAAAATATACAAAAATGTATATAATAGAACCAAAATGGTGTATAATATATATAATTTTAAACTTTAACAATATGATATGAAAATTAAAACGGATCATTTATCTTTTGACGTTTTAATCAAGATATATTTACAAAACGATGAGGAGAGACAGTAGGTATTAAGCTTATTCAGAGAGTCGATGGCCGGTGAAAATCGATGAAGCGATTGCTGAATCCATCTCCGAGTGTTCTGCGGAAAACAAGTAAGCGGAAACGGATAGCATACGTTATAATGCTTTAAGGAGGATCAGTTGAACTGATCAAATAGGGTGGCAACGCGGAATAAAGCCTTTCGTCCCTTTTGTTGATAGGGATGGGGGGCTTTATTGTTTTTATAAAAAGAGGAGGAAAAGTAGCAATGTTAGATATAAAGAGGATAAGAGCCAACCTGGATGAAATAAAGACAGCTTTGGCCAAGAGAGGAGAAAAGGATTTCAGCTTAGATGAAGTCGTTGAATTAGATAAAAACAGGAGAAATCTGCTCCAGAAAGTGGAGCAGATGAAAGGCGAACAAAATGCAGTATCTAAGGAAATTCCTAAATTAAAAAAAGAAGGAAAAGATGTTTCGGAAATAATGGCAAAGATGAGAGACCTTTCAGCATCAATTAAAGACTTAGACGGGCAGATAAAAGAGATAGAGAGCAAATTGGAATATGCGTTGCTCAGAATACCCAATGTTCCCCATCCGGATGTACCACAGGGCGATGCGGAAGAGTGCAATGTAGAGATAAGAAAATGGTCAAAACCTACCGAATTTGATTTTGAACCCAAACCCCATTGGGATGTGGCTGCAGGCCTAAATATTATTGATTTCGAAACTGCATCAAAAATAACCGGAGCGAGGTTTGCTCTATATAGGGGATCAGGGGCAAGGCTTGAAAGAGCACTGATCAATCTTATGCTGGATTTACACACTGAAAAACACGGATATTTGGAGATATTACCCCCGTTTATGGTAAATAGGGACAGCATGATAGGTACGGGACAATTACCGAAGTTTGAAGAGGATATGTTTAAAATACCGCAAAAAGATTATTTTTTGATACCTACGGGAGAGGTGCCCGTCACCAATATTCATAGGGATGACATTATTCCTGAAGAAAATCTACCGATCAATTATGTGGCATATACCCCTTGTTTTCGCTCTGAAGCAGGGGCTGCCGGAAGGGATACCAGGGGATTAATAAGGCAGCATCAATTTAATAAAGTGGAACTTGTTAAATTTGTTAAACCTGAAGAGTCATATGATGAACTTGAAAAACTGATAAATGATGCGGAAGAAGTGCTGCAAATACTAGGACTCCCATATAGAGTGGTGATAATATGCACTTGGGATTTGGGCTTTACTGCTGCATTTAAATATGATATAGAAGTATGGATGCCAAGTTATAACGGATATGTGGAAATCTCTTCCTGCAGTAATTTTGAAGACTTTCAAGCGAGGAGAGCGAATATCAGATATAGGCCGGAAGAAAAGGGCAAAGTGAGATTTGTTCATACTCTAAATGGATCGGGGATTGCGATAGGCAGAACAGTTGCCGCCATATT
>CAYOGD010000083.1:0-6097 GCA_964403395.1 uncultured Alkaliphilus sp. | reverse complement strand
TATTTACCATGTTTTTTTTTATAGGGACATTTACCTTCGGTGGGGGTTATGCGATGCTTCCGATTATACAAAAGGAGGTCGTTGAAAAAAAGGAATGGATTACAGATGAAGAGATAATAGATTATTATGCTATAGGCCAGTGTACACCGGGGGTAATCGCTGTAAATACAGCAACATTTATAGGTTATAAAAGAAAAGGTATCATAGGCGGAATTGTTGCCACAATAGGAGTGGTATCGCCGCCTTTAATCACCATAACAATAATAGCAACATTTTTTCAGCATTTTCAACATTATGAAATCGTTCAGCATGCCTTTGGAGGTATGAGAATAGGAGTTGTTGCACTGATTGTGAATGTAGTATTAGGGATGTTTAAACAGACTGTGAAGGATCGGCTGGGATTTGTAATATTTGTAGCCGCATTTATATTTATGGCTTTTACTGATTTTTCTCCAATCATTGTAGTGATTATATCGGCATTATTAGGTTTTTTAAGAACAAAATACGGTGTTGAGGCCGGGGGTGGGGATGTAAAATGATTTATTTAACATTATATTGGGAATTTTTAAAGATTGGATTGTTTGCTATAGGCGGAAGCCTTGCTACTCTGCCATTTATCAGGCAGTTGGTGGGCAAATATGGCTGGATCACCGAAAGGCAAATATTAGATATGATAGCGATTTCAGAATCCACTCCGGGATCCATAGGTGTAAATGTTGCTACATTTGTAGGCAATGTAACAGCAGGGGTATTGGGGGGTCTAGTGGCGACTTTTGGGGTTATAACCTCATCGATCGTACTTATAATAATAATAGCGCATTATATCACAAGATTTCATGAGGCGGAGATCATAAAATCTACTTTTATCAGTATAAGGCCGGCAGCAACCGGGCTTATTGCGGCAGTAGGTTTTGAAATAGCCAGGATATCATTGTTAAACATAGGCGATTATACCTTTATATACGAATTATTTTCGCAAAAAATATCGTCAATTTTAAATATAAGGGCGGTTTTATTGTTCAGTGCCATCATATTTTTATTGAGAAAATATAAAAAGCATCCTCTAATTTATTTAGCAGGTGCGGCTGCAGTAGGGATCATATTCAAATTTTAAATTAAATGCATTGTTGTTTATCTTGTAACAGGCCGGCCCGGTTGCAATAGGGATTATATTCAAGTTTTAATATTCTGTTTCCCCTGTTCCGTATCATTTTTATGATGTATAATTAAATTATCATCATGTATTTAAATGATAATTTTACGTATAAATTAATTTATTTCTTATTCGTATTTTGTATAAAAACAGGGAAAATTAAATATTGTTGACATATTCGATATAATTTACTATAATGAAAACAATCAAATAAGAACTCTTATCAAGAGAGGCGGAGGGAAGGGCCCGATGAGACCTCGGCAGCCTTCAGATATATTGATCTGAAAAGGTGCCAACTCCTACTTTAGGTGTAATCAAGCCTAAAGAGAGATGAGAAGGAAAAATGCAGATAAGTAATAATGACCTTTCATCGTAAAATATTATTTTTTGATGAAGGGCTTTTTTTGTATAGTAGGGAGAGAATAAAATGCACATAAGACAACTGTTTGATAAAAAAAAGGTAGTTTTTTCTTTCGAGGTGTTTCCGCCCAAAATTACATCACCCATAGAAACTATATATAATACATTGGAAGGATTACAGGACCTGAACCCGGATTATATCAGTGTTACATATGGTGCGGGCGGTGCCGGAGACAGCAATAGAACCTGTGAGATATCATCGTTGGTCAAAAACAAATATGGGATAGAAGCCTTGGCACATTTAACAAGCATAAGTTCCACAAAGGAAGAAACCACAAAAATTTTGGAAGATTTAAAAAAAGAGGGAATAAAAAACATACTAGCCCTCAGGGGAGATATACCCGAAGGTGGATTTTCACCGGGGGATTTCAGTAATTCTCAGGAACTCATAAGGCATATAAAACAGGTGGGGGACTTTGGGATAGCGGCGGCCTGTTACCCGGAGGGGCATATAGAGAGTGAAAGTATAGATCATGATATCGAGGTATTGAAGCTAAAAGAGGAAGCGGGAGCAGATTACTTAATAACCCAGCTCTTCTTTGATAATGATAAATTTTATGATTTTCTAAACAAGGTAGAACAAAAAGGTATAAGATTGCCTATACAGGCGGGTATAATGCCCGTAACCAATAAAAAACAGATTCAAAAGATTGTCTCACTCTGCGGTGCCACACTTCCGCATAAATTTGTGAGAATAATGGATAGATACGAACATGACAAAGAGGCCCTAAGGGACGCGGGTATAGCATATGCTTTGGAGCAGATAGTGGACCTGGTATCCACAGGTGTCAGAGGGGTGCATCTGTATACCATGAATAGCCCCTATGTAGCTAAAAATATAACCAGAGGACTCACCTCCATATTAAATTCTGTGAATAATGGAAATTGAATAATGGTTTAATTATGCATATTTAAAATATTTATATATTACACGCTCATTACGGTTTGAAATTTTGATAGCTCTGGAAGCTTTTTTCAAGCAAAAAACTGAAAATTCACGAACTCGCTATGCTCAAACAGCGTGCAATTTTCTAGTTTTTTTACTTTCCAAAAGCTAAGAGCTATAGCAAAATTTCAAAAGTAATTCGCTATGTAATATATCAAATATTTTAGAAGCAGTAACCTTCTGAAAATTTAATATAAAATACAAAGTGAATGCATTTGAGAATATGATTATAATTCCCAGCGAATGAAGATGAAAAATACGTGAAGCAATCTGCATGTTCGAAGCGAAGCAAGTTTGCAGATTGTAGTATTTTTCATTGGAATAAGCTGTAGGAATTATTCATATTCGAAACTAAATGAACGTGTATTATTATATTAAATTTTATCAACCAGGCTTGTATTATCGACACATAATTAGACCTATGTGCCACATAATTAAACAATTATACAATATCCAATTGAATTATGGTTGAACTATAACCAAATAAAGGTCGTGTAATATATGAATAAAATTCCCAGAGATAAAGATGAAGTTTTAAGATATTTAGGGTATAGAAATCAAAATTTAGATAAAATCACCGATAATTTAATCGACGAATGCATGGAAGAGATGAGAGGCTTAATCAAAAAAAAACATATACACAGGTTTTTCGATATTTATAGAGAAGATAAGAATATATATCTAAATGAAACAAATTTAGCGCTGACCGGAGATGATATAAAAAATCATTTAAAGGAGAGCGAAAGCTGTGTATTGATGGCGGTAACCCTGGGAAACGATGTTGATTCCAAGATACGATATTATGAAAGGAAAAGCATCACGAGAGCATTGATATTAGATGCCTGCGCCACTGCGGCGGTAGAAGAAATCTGTGACGAGATATGTGAGGACCTGGAACAGATTGTAAATAAGGAAAATAAAGCATTGACATCCAGGTACAGTCCCGGTTATGGAGACCTGTCCATAGATATACAAAAAGATTTCCTGTCCGTGTTGGGGGCGGAAAAGGCAATAGGCCTTACTGCCAGTTCCCACAGTATTTTGATACCCAGAAAATCAGTCACGGCTATAGTGGGAGTTATGGATATTAAAAATGAGGATCAATTGTTCCCTGAAGATAATACTGAGGATAATACTTGTTTGAGCTGCAAAAATTATCCGACTTGTATGTTCAGAAGAGAGGGTGGTAGATGTGCAGGTTATAGAAAAGCTTAAAAACAGAATTTTGTTATTTGACGGTGCCATGGGCACGGCGCTTCAGAGCAGGGGCCTTAAATTAGGGGAGCTGCCGGACATTATAAACATCACTTCCCCCGAGATGGTGATCGGTGTACATGAAGGCCATGTAAAATGCGGTGTAGATGTTATCACTACCAACGCTTTCGGCGCTAACGAGGCTAAACTTAGGGGGACCGGTTTTACCGTAGAAGATATTGTAGATGCAGCTGTGCGGAACGCCAAGAAAGCGGCCGATGGCAAAGATGTATATGTGGCTTTAGGTATAGGCCCGATCGGAGAATTATTAGAACCCATGGGCACATTGAGCTTTGAAGACGCCTATAGTATTTTCAAAAGACAAGTTGTACAGGGCGTAAAAAGTGGAGCAGACCTAATATTGATAGAGACCATGATAGATTTATACGAGGCAAAAGCCGCAATATTGGCGGCCAAAGAAAATTCCGATCTGCCCGTGTTTTGTACCATGAGTTTTGAGGAAAACGGGAGGACTTTTACAGGTTGTAATGTCACATCTATGGTGATGACGCTTGAGGGGTTAGGCGTAGACGCTCTTGGTGTCAATTGCTCCTTGGGGCCTAAAGAAATAGCACCCATAGTGGAAGAAATATTGAGCATAGCCACAATACCCGTTATGGTTCAGGCAAATGCAGGTTTACCAAGTATAGTCGACGGTGAGACCGTCTTTAATATAACACCTGAAGAATTTTCATATTATAAAAAAATGTTTGTAGAAAATGGAGTCAGTATAGTGGGCGGTTGCTGCGGCACCACGGATGAACATATAAAACATCTGGTGGATACCGTGAAAGATATAAAAATACGACCCAGGCAAAACAAAGCACTAAGCGGGGTATGTACCCCGACAAAGGCTGTGATTATAGATGAAGTCAAGGTGATAGGGGAGAAAATAAATCCCACAGGTAAAAAGCGGTTCAAAGAAGCGTTGGTAAAGGGAGATATAGATTATATTTTGAAAGAAGCTATAGACCAGGTTGATGCGGGTGCCCATATTTTAGATGTCAATGTGGGGCTTCCGGAGATAGACGAGGCAAAGACTATGGTCAGAGTGATCAAAGAGATACAATCCATTTTGGATGTGCCCCTTCAGATAGATTCCACGGATCCGGAAGTTATAGAACAGGGCCTGAGGATATACAACGGAAAAGCCATAGTCAATTCGGTAAACGGAGAGATCGGCATTTTGGAGAGCATACTGCCTATAGTTAAAAAATATGGCGCTTCGGTTGTAGGGCTTACTTTAGATGAGAAAGGTATACCCTCAAAAGGGGAGGACAGATTTAAGATAGCGGAAAAGATAGTAAAAAAGGCTAAACAATACGGTATAAATGAAGAAGATATCTATATAGATTGTCTGACATTGACGGCTGCTGCACAACAAGAAGAGGTAAAAGAAACCTTGAAGGCCCTTTCCATGGTGAAGGAAAAGCTGAATGTAAAAACCGTGCTGGGAGTATCAAATGTATCCTTTGGATTGCCCAACAGAGACCTTATAAACAGGACATTCTTGGCGGCAAGCTTATTTGCGGGCTTAGATCTACCCATAATAAACCCCATGGATAAGGATATGATGGATGCTATAATGGCCTCCAAGGTCCTATGGAATGAGGATAAGGGAGCGGCGGATTATTTAGAATACAACAAAAATATATCCGGTGAGCAGGTCATCGTAAAAGATAAAGAGGATCAAAAAGAAGATGATCTATTTGAGATAATAATAAAGGGGATAAAGGATAAAGCTAAAACAGCTACCATAAAGTTGTTGGAAGATAGAGAACCTTTGAGCCTGGTTGATGAGTATATAGTACCTGCATTGGATTTGGTGGGCGAAAAATATGAAAAAGGGGAAACCTTTTTACCACAGCTGATACAGTCTGCGGAAACAGTCAAGAATGTATTTGAAATTATAAGAGAAAGATTGAGCAGTGAGGGAAGCGCTCAACTCTCTAACGGTAAAATCGTATTAGCCACAGTAAAGGGCGATATCCATGATATAGGCAAAAACATAGTGAAGGTCTTACTAGAAAATTATAATTATGAAGTCATAGATTTGGGCAGGGACGTAGCAAAGGAAAAAGTGGTGGAAGCAGCTGTTGAAAATGATGTCAAGCTGATAGGGCTCAGTGCACTGATGACTACCACAGTAAAAAATATGGAAGAGACAATAAAGGCTCTAAAAGGGCTTGATAAAGATTATGTGATTATGGTGGGCGGTGCGGTTCTGAATCAGGATTACGCCGACATGATAGATGCGGATTATTATGCCAAGGATGCAAAAGGAGCCGTGACAATAGCGAGAGAGGTATTGGGATAAAAAGAAC
>CAYOGD010000082.1:0-6109 GCA_964403395.1 uncultured Alkaliphilus sp. | reverse complement strand
ATATATAGGTATTTAACACTGCATGTGGATAACGAATATACACATATTTTCTATACAAAAATAAATTTATTGACCCAAAACCTATCTTCTATTGAACATATGTATTGGAATGAAAAAAATGTAAACAGAATCTTAGTAAATAATTATATACACGGCAAATATTCCGGCCCTGTCCAGGTTTCTTCGGACAGATTCGAAAATTTCCATATAGTATATAAAGTGTTTTATAAAAATAATCACCAACTATATTATAATAGGTTTAACACATCGACAAAAATATGGACGGTAAGCGAACTTATAAGCGATCTGCAGGAAGAACATTCGCACCCTTATATATTTATAGATAAAAGGCAAAGCCTGCATTTAATTTGGTGTACGATAGAGCAAAACAATTTTATTTTAAGGTATAAAAAAAGGGATGATATAACCGATACACGATCAAAATGGTCCGACATACAGACATTGTCCGATAGGAATTCAAATTACCTCTTTCCTATATTGATTCAGGAATTGGACATTTTAAAGATTTACTGTAAACAAAACGATAAGATTATCGAGATTATATCGGAGGATTTTGGGGATTCTTGGTTAAATTCAATGGACGGCGGGTTCTATGATATCAAGGAGCCTAAAATTATCCGGTATTCCGGCAACCTACAGATAGATGATGGATATTTAGCAAAACACGTTTACGGTGATGTCAAGGATACCGTGCGAATTATCGGCATGAATTTATTTAACAATGAGAGACGGAATAAACCTTCAATTGTACAGCCGATTCCGGATCAGGAACAAAAACGGGATTTTTCGATTGATGTTGATAAGAAAAACGATACTGATGAAGAAACCGGTATTGACGAAGAAACCGGTATTGACGAAGAAATTGATATTGATGAGAAAACCGATATTGACGAAGAGACAGGCGTTGATGAAAAAACCGGCACCGATGAAAAAATAGATATTGATAAAAGGAATGGTATAGATGAGAAAACCGATATCGGTAAGGAAAACGATATAGATGAGAAAATTGATGCCGACAAGAAAATCGATATTGGAAATGAAATCGACATTGACAAGGAAAAAGATACGACAATTCAGGAAATTAATTATACGAAATATGAAACGGGAGAAGATATAAATAAGATAATCGATCTTGATAAAATAGATAACATTTCAAATAGGGCCGGAAAACACGGCAACATAATAGGTAAACTGATTTCTGATTATGATGCACTGGAAAAACAGTTTTCCGAAATAAAGGAGAAAAAACAAAAATTTACGGAAACCATGAATAATTATGAAGCAGATTTAAACCTATTGGAAGAAGAGATAGTGAGTTATAAAAAACAGATATCTGTTTTTCGAGAAAAATTTGATGATATCATTTCGAATAATAATATATTCCGGCGTTTTATCAATTTCTTTAAATGATTTAATATTTACCATATTCTATCCCTTGTAAACAATATTTAGAAAAAATAACCTATTCATATCTTGTTAGATCAATTAAAGGTGGCAAACAAGGCGTCCCCATGCCATCAAAGGTGGCAAACAAAGCGTCCCCATGCCAGACATGCCACACAAAAGGTGGCAAACAAAGCGTCCCCATGCCACCTTAATATGATAAAATCGGCTTTTCTCCGCGCCTGAATCTTTTGCATTTGCCGATAGCCTCACAGTTAAAACACGGCCTTGAAAGTTTATCCGCCCTATATAAAATTCTGCTTAAATCCGTGGAATGTTCTTTTTTTCTGTGACTTTTAATAGCCTCTACAATTTCGATTTTTTCATCAGCGGAAAATCCGCATCTGTCCAAAATGCCTTTCGCCAGTTCCCCGCTCACTATTGCATGATCCCGCCCTGTCTCATATTCCATCCATCTGCCGATATCATGCAGCAGGCCTGCGGCATAAATCTTTTCTTTATCGATTGACAATTCTTCTTCAAGATTGAGAATCCAAGATATTCTACAGACATCCAATAGATGATTCAGATCGTGATGACAGAAAATCCTCTCTTTTTCAGATTCCTTGTTTTTGGCAATATATCTGATAAAATCAGTATCCTCCAATATACAATTAACCCTCTCCATCCTTATCATCCTTATCCCAATCATCCTTTTTGTAAATCTGTTCCCCCTCCAATTCGTCAATAATTTCTTTAATTTCCCTGTCCCCGATTGTCAAATGGGGGGCTATTTCATATAACGGCACCATTACAAAGGCCCTCTCATGCATCCTGGGATGGGGTATTATGAGGTCCTCTGTCTGAAGATTGAGCTGTTCATATAACAATATATCAATATCTATTATGCGCGGGCCGAAACGTATTGTTTTCTTTCGCTTCATCTTGTTTTCGATGCTCTGTGTAAATTTTAACAATGCATCGGGGTTTAAATCGGTCTCCCCTTCTAACGCAATATTTAAAAACCAATCCTGTTCCTTATAACCCACGGGTTCTGTCTCGTAATAAGATGATATATTCAAAATATTGACCTTTTCTTTAAGCAGCTCTACGGCTCTATCCAAATTGGATTTAGTGTCGCCTATATTGCTGCCCAAACTGAGGTATATCTTATTCATCATAATACATCCTTCCTCTTTCAATCTGTACAGCAAAATAATCAAAAATTCCTGCTACAGGAGTTTCCGGTTTCTTTATCTTTACATCAATTTTTTGTATCGCATTATAAGAATTCAGTATATCCTCACATATCCTTTCCGCCAGTGCCTCTAACAGATTATATTGCTCATTTTCTACAATCCCTTTTATTACTTCATATATATCCTTGTAATTGACCGTATGATCAAGATCATCGGTTTTTCCCGCTTTTTTTAGATCGATATACAATTTTGCATCGACAATAAACCTCTGACCCAACATTTTTTCTTCTTCCAGGGCCCCGTGATATCCATAAAATATTAAACCTTTCATAATGATTTTATCCATTTGAAATACCCCTAACTATAGCATCTGCCACTTTGGCTGCCTTTAGATTTTCTTCCACATCATGAACTCTTACTATATCCACACCCTGCATTATGCCTATGGCAGTAGTGGCTAAAGTGCCTTCCAATCTCTCTTTTGGAGGTACACCTAATATCCTGCCCAATGAGGATTTTCTTGAAGTACCTAATAAGATAGGAAATCCCAATTTTTTAAATTCATTTAAGCGCCTTAGCACGAGAATATTCTGTTCAAATACCTTTCCAAAACCGATACCCGGGTCCAATACTATTTTATCCTCATCGATACCCGCATCCAGTGCAATCTCAATAGATTTTTTAAAAAATCCGTTCATCTCTTCGATTATATCTCCCTCATAGTGCGTATCATGCTTATTGTGCATTATTATTACGGGAACATCGTATTTTGTCACAACCTCAGCCATTCCGGCGTCCCCCTGCAGGCCCCATATATCGTTGATAATATGGACGCCGCATTTGAGGCCTTCCTCAGCCACTTCCGGCCTTATGGTATCTAATGAAACGATAGCATCAGTTTCATCGATGATTCTCTCTATAACAGGTATAACTCTCTCTAATTCTTCTTCTGCAGAGATTCTGGTATGGCCGGGCCTTGACGACTCTCCTCCAATATCTATGATATCGGCACCCTGCCTTAACATTTCTTTAGCATGGTAAACCGCCTTCTCAAGAGAGAAAAAATCCCCGCCGTCGGAAAAAGAATCCGGGGTGATATTTACAATCCCCATGATATATGTCCTCTCCCCGAAATTAATATTATATTGAGAAAAACCTGAACTTCTGTCTTTTTTAATCTTTTTTTCATCAGTTCTATCCATTATATATCTCCTAGTTCTCACTATTTATAATAGACATAACTTCAGCCCTTGATTTGGGATCCGTGGCAAATACACCCCTTACCGCCGAGGTGACTGTCTTTGAACCCGGTTTTTTAATTCCTCTCATGGTCATGCACATATGTTCCGCCTCCATAACAACTATTACTCCATACGGTTCCAATTGTTTTTGGACAGTATCCGCTACGATAGTTGTGAGCCTCTCTTGCAATTGCGGCCTCTTGGAAACAACATCCACCACCCTGGCTAATTTACTGAGGCCGGTCAGTTTACCGTTTCTAGGCAGATATCCCACGTGGGCCTTCCCAAAAAAAGGTACCAGATGATGCTCGCAAACAGAATAAAATGGAATATCTTTTATCAAAACCAATTCCTCATATTTCTCCTGCTGAAAGTGTATCTCTAAATAGCTTCCGGGATCCTCATTGAGTCCCGCAAATATCTCTTCATACATATTTGCAATCCTTTTGGGTGTGTCCACGAGCCCCTCTCTGTCGGGGTCTTCACCCACAGCAAGCAGTATTTCTTTAACAGCTTTTTCAATTCTTTCCTTATCCAAAGCTAGTCCCCCTTTTTCTAGACTAAATAGATTTGAATTATAAATTATACATAAAATAATAACAACATTATACCACATCAACATGATTTATCAATTACAAGGTTAATAATGATAAAACCTGAGATGTCATTCTGAACGCAGGTGAAGAATCTCGCCGTTTAATAGATATAACATTATTGCCTTCTGCACATGCTTTCTGTTTGCCGCCTGCTGCAGAATCACTTCGATGTTTTTTTCAATCATTTCCCTGCTTATCTCATATCCGGCATGGATGGGCATATCGTGCATTATTTTTGCCTCGCTGCCGGACAATAGCTCACTGTTTAATTGAAAGGGCATCATCTCATCAATTCTTTCGTTTTTGAATTCCATGAACTCCGAATTATTAAAAAATTCCATATCGACCCAGCTATCCGTGTATATGATATCCATATCATTTACTAAATCTAAGAGTTTTCCATCGATATATTCAGTATGATTTAACAGATGTAAATTACCTGTTTTTTCGGCATCGTCGATTATCTTCTGATCAAAAGACGCGATATTGACTATGGGAGTGAGTACAAACAGTTTCCCGCCGAGCCTGGGTAGAGATTCCATCAAAGAATTTAAAACATTGTTTAAAACCCCCACATATAACATTTTAATATTATATGTACCGAAGAGTTCTTTTACGGTCAGCAGATCCGCCATGACCTGACAGGGATGGTATTTGTTGCAGCATCCGTTGATAACCGGTATGGGGGAATAATATGCCATTTCGTTGATATCCTTGTTAAACTTCAACCTTGCCATGATTATATCCACATTGGACCCTATATATCTGACCTCATCCCTGATTTCACCCACATTAAAGTTGCTGTCCTCCCATTTCTGGAAAAAATATTTGCCTCCTAATTCCTCCATTCCGATACTGAATGACAGGGCAGTACGAGTTGAAGTTTTTTGAAACAATTCGTACAGAAATTTTCCTTCCAATACGTCTGAAAATCTTTCCGGATTATTTTTTATGATGATTGCGTTTTCTATAATTTTATCGATTTCATCTGTTTCCAAACTTTCAAAATTGATAAAATGCTTCATGTAATTTTCCTCTTTTCAATATTATTATTTTGCCATCATATTTACATATAGATAAATAAGCTGATATTTAATTTATAATGCAATATTATACACGGTATTGAATAAATATTCAATACCGTGTTTGTTTTATATTTAAAATATATGCAATTTGGGTTTGTATCATTATACTTAATAAATCATTCAGGATCCTTTATCTGAATGAGTTATAAAAGTTATACATGGGCAAAACAGTAAGGGACTGCTCAAGGAGCCCTAATTTTACAAAAAGTATTGAAAATATCATTTTGGGTATTGCGAAAAATCTTGATTTTTAGCCATCGGAGATTCTTCATTTCACTTCGTTCATTCAGAATGACACTTTAGATGGTGTCATCCTGTGACAAACAGTATTAAATGACACCTTAGGTTTTGTCATCCTGAGACGGACAGTATTAAATGACACCTTAGGTTTTGTCATCCTGAGACGAACAGTATTATAATGATACTTCAGGTTTTGTCATCCTGAGACGGACAGTATTAACGGTACTTACGAAGGATCTCTATGTTTATAAAACCAGCAAAGACTGTCCGGGGTCACTGAAAAGACCCTGATTTTACGACATATTGATATGGCGGCCGGATTTTATAATAATATTTTAGTATCA